>JANMAD010000258.1:0-18101 GCA_031359515.1 Acidobacteriota bacterium
GTCGCGCAGGCGGCGCAAAGTTTAGGCCGTAAGCCCGTGCCGATTGCGCTTGAAGCGGCACGCCGCGCGAAAGCCGAGATCGCGCGCATTCCCGTCTTACCACTTTTGTGGAAGGACTTTTTGACGCGGCTGAGGGCAACCGACCCTGACCTTTTTGAAGGGCGCGGAACGGCGGTGACAGCCTAGTCAGAAAAAGCGAACGAAGAGACGAGTCCGGTCGCAAAGAATAGAAGTGAAGAAATAATGAGCTACGCCATTAACCGCGTCGTGGTCATCGGGTCGGGGACGATGGGCGGGGGCATCGCGGCACACGCGGCGAACGCCGGAATCCCTGTCTATTTGCTCGACATCGCGCCGCGCGAACTCACACCCGAAGAAGAGAAACGCGGCCTCAAACTCGACAGCCGGCAGGTGCGAAATCGCATCGTCAACGCCTCGCTTGAACGTCTGAAGAAGTCTAGCCCGGCGGCCTTCTTCACGCCCGAAACGGCGCAGTTAGTGACCGTCGGCAACATCGAAGACAATTTTGAGTGGGTCGGAGAAGGCGACTGGATTGTCGAAGTCATCGTCGAACAGTTACAACCGAAGCGAGCGTTAATGGCACGCATTGAGCGCGTGAGAAAGCCGCACAGCATCGTCTCCAGCAACACTTCAGGATTGCCGATTGCCGCCATCGCCGCCGAGGCTTCGGCTGATTTCAAGGCGCACTTTCTCGGCACGCATTTCTTCAACCCGCCGCGTTACATGAAACTGCTCGAAGTGATCCCGACAGGTGAGACGAAGCCGGAACTCGTAGAGTTTATGATCGATTTTGCGGAGCGGCGGTTGGGCAAGGGCGTCGTCATCTGCAAGGACACGCCGAACTTCATCGCCAATCGGTTCGGTTCCGTTATGGGAGCGTTGACGCTCGGCTACGTGCTGAAAAATAAATACACCATTGAAGAAGCGGACGCCATCTTGAGTCCGCTCATCGGTCGGCCGAAGACCGGCCTGTTCCGCCTGCAAGATTTGGTCGGCCTCGACGTGTCGAGTGCGGTCGGGGATAACCTCTACGACCTAATCGCGCACGACGAGACGCGCGAAGTTTTGCGCGATCAAAACATCAGCACGTTGCGGGCGGCACAGATGGAGCGCGGGCGGCTCGGCGACAAGACCGGGCAGGGCTTTTACAAAAAGCCCTCGCAGGGTGCGAAAGGCGACATCCTGACGCTCGACCTTGAGACGTTGGAATATCGCCCGCGACGCGAACCCGAAATTTCGTCAATCAAAGAGGCTTTGAAGATTGAACCGCTCGGCGAACGTCTCGCGTTCGTGCTGGCGCAAGACGATAAGGCGGGCGCGCTCGCGCGTTACAACGTCTATCACTCGTTGGCTTATGCGGCGCGGCGCGTCCCCGAAATTACAGCTCAAATCATCAACGTGGACAGGGCGATTCGCTGGGGTTACTCGCACGAGATGGGGCCGTTCGAGTTGTGGGACGCGCTCGGCGTGCGGCGGACAGTTGAGGCGATGGCAGCGAGCGGCATCGCAGTCGCGCCGTGGGTCAAAGAAATGCTCGACGCGGGAAACGAAACTTTTTACCGTTCAGCCGACGGCCTGTTGAGCTATTACGAGCAGTCGAGCAAAACTTATATTGATGAAGCTAGGCACGATTCACGGGGACGACAAGCATGACTCGAATAGTGGACGACGAAACACCTGCCGCGAGAGTCGTAGCGCGCGACAGGTTGAGCGGACTTGATTACATGCGGCAGTTGCTGGCGGGCGAGTTGCCGCCTTCGGGGATGGCGGGGTTAATGAATTTCCGGCTCGTCGAAGTGAGCGAGGGGCATGCGGTCTTTGCCGTCAGTCCCGACGAGCGTCACTACAACGGCATTGGCATCGCGCATGGCGGCCTCGCCGCGACGCTGCTCGATTCCGCGCTCGGTTGCGCCATCAACACGATGATGCCGCCGGGCAGAATCTTCACAACGCTGGAGATGAAGATCAACTATGTCCGCCCGATGCGGCGCGAGACGGGCGAGGTGCGTTGCGAGGCGAGCATCCTCCACGTCGGCGGTCGCGTCGCCACCGCCGAAGGCAGAATCGTGGATGCGGGCGGGAAACTTTACGCGCACGGCACGGCGACCTGCATGTTGTTTCGATCATAGTTGGCTAACAATAGCGCGACCAGTTTGAAATTCTATATTGCAGGAGGGCGGATGAAAGTCGGCGACGTGGTAGCGTGGGAGCGAACTTTTACGGAAGACGACGTGCGCCTGTTCAGCAGTTTTTCCGGCGATGAAGGGACGCACCATCTTCAGCCGGACGAGCGGGGACGACTCATGGTGCATGGATTGCTCACCGCGACGTTGCCGACTAAGATCGGCGGCGACATCAACTTCATCGCGCGCGAGCTGACCTTTCAATTTCACCGCCCGGTCTATAGTGGCGACACAGTGCGCTGCGAAGTGACGATTGCAGAGTTGACGGAGACGACTGAATATCAACAACTCACGTCAACGTGGGTTTGCCGCAATCAGCACGGCAAAGAGGTGATGAGCGGGCGCGCGTCGGGGATTATTCGGGAGAGGGTTGCAAGCAAGGAGCAGGAGTTAATCCATGAGCAGCATTGACCCATACGCCGGTTTTCTAGTCGCGCCGCGCGCGAAAGAGATTTATCAGAAGCTGCACGCCTTCATGGAGGCGCACGTTTATCCGAACGAAAAATTGTTCCATGAGCAAATAAACGAGGGCGACCGTTGGCAGCCTGCGCCCATCATGGAAGAGTTGAAGGCAAGGGCGCGAGTCGAGGGGCTGTGGAATCTCTTTTTGCCGGAGAGCGAATACGGCGCGGGGTTGACGAATCTCGCATACGCGCCGATGGCCGAGTTGATGGGGCGTTCGGTGGCGTTCGCGCCGGAGATTTTTAATTGCAGCGCGCCGGACACGGGCAACATGGAAGTCCTCGTCCGCTACGGCACACCCGAACAAAAGGAACGTTGGTTGCAGCCCTTGCTCGCCGGCGAGATACGTTCGTGCTTCGCCATGACCGAACCCGACGTGGCTTCGTCCGACGCAACGAATATCCGCTCGACTATCGTGCGAGACGGCGACGAGTATGTCATCAACGGGCGCAAGTGGTGGACGAGCGGGGCGGGTGATCCGCGTTGCAAAATCGCCATCTTCATGGGCAAGACCGACCCCGATGCGCCGAAGCACCGGCAGCAGGCGATGATCCTCGTGCCCTTGAACGCAGGGGGCGTGAAGATTGAACGGATGCTCTCGGTTTATGGTTACGACCACGCGCCGCACGGCCACGCGGAAGTCACTTTTGAAAATGTGCGCGTGCCCGCGTCGAACCTACTGCTCGGCGAAGGGCGCGGCTTTGAGATCGCGCAGGGGCGTCTGGGGCCGGGACGCCTCCATCATTGCATGCGTTTGCTCGGCATGAGCGAACGCGCCCTCGAAGCGATGTGCCGGCGGGTGACGACGCGCGTGGCTTTCGGGAAACCACTCTCCGCACAGGGCACGATTCGCGCCGACATCGCCAACTCAAGAATGGAGATCGAGCAAGCGCGCCTGTTGACGTTGAAAGCTGCCTTGATGATGGACACGGTGGGCAACAAAGCGGCGCGGAGGGAGATCGCGATGATCAAAGTCATCGCCCCGAATCTGGCATTGCGCGTCATTGACCGCGCGGTGCAGGCACACGGCGGGGCGGGCGTCTCGGATGATTTCATGCTCGCGGCGGAATGGGCGAATGCCCGCATCATGAGACTGGCCGACGGCCCCGACGAAGTTCATATCGAATCAATCGCGCGGATGGAGTTGAGGGAGTATCAGGATTGAGCTTGAAAGCGTAAGTGCGAGGTGAGATCGAACGCGATAAAGCCCCTCCAACGGCAAGACGTGATTGATTGAACGAAATTGAAGTGAGGATAAATTGATGCCATTGACGGAAATTGAAAGCGTCGCGAAGTTGCATGAACATGTCGGGCAGGAAGTCGCCACGAGCGATTGGTTAGAGGTGACGCAGGAGCGCATCAATCAATTTGCGGAAGCGACCGAAGACCGGCAGTGGATTCACGTTGACCCCGAACGCGCGGCGCGCGAGTCGCCGTTTAAGCAACCGATTGCGCACGGCTTTCTAACTCTCTCGTTGTTGAGTGAATTGATGCGGCTGGCGGTGTCGGTCGGCGGCGTGCAGATGGGTCTCAACTACGGTTTGAACCGTGTGCGCTTCGTCGCACCCGTGCCCGCCGGGGCGCGCATTCGCGGGCGGTTCACGCTCTCCGCGTTGGAAGAGATCAAGGGCGGCGTGCAGGCGACATGGGGCGTGACGGTCGAGCGCGAGGGCGGCGACAAACCTTGCTGCGCGGCGGAATGGCTGGTGCGCTATTACGTCTGAGCGCGCCCATAACAATAAGTCGGCACACACAAATTGGAGACGACACGCAGATGACTGACAATGCTGAGAAACTGCCCGTCACACTTGAGAACGGCCTCAAACGCATCACCTTCAACCGTCCCGGTCGACGCAACTCCGTTGACGGGGAGATGGTGCAACTTCTCCTCGCTGCGATCAAAGAGTCTGCGCACGACGGCACGCAGGTCGTAATCCTGACCGGCGCGGGCGACTCTTTCTGCGCGGGCGCAGATCTAGCTGCAACGAGCGCGAACGACATCGCTAACTTTGATGTCACTAAATCACTGCGCGAGAACGTCAACCCGGCTATCCTCGCGATGCGCGCTTTGCCTGTGCCCATCCTCGCGCGCGTTCATGGACACGCCGTCGGGGTCGGGTTCAACTACGCGCTCGCGTGCGATATGATCATCGCGTCGGAGGCGGCGCTCTTCGGGCAGGTCTTCGTCAAAATCGGCTTGATGCCGGACGGCGGCAGCACCTTCTTTTTGCCGCGTCTCATCGGCTATCACAAAACATTCGAGTTGATGGCGACCGGCGACATCATCGGCGCGGATGAAGCGCACCGTCTCGGCATCGTTAACAAAGTCGTCTCCTTCGCGGAGCTGGATGCGACAGTGGACACGCTTGCTGCGCGTCTCGCCGCGTCGCCGCGCAGGGCAATCGCGAAGATCAAAGCGGGCCTCAATCAACATTCGCAGACAGAACTCGCCGCCGCACTCGAATTTGAAGCTGTCAATCAAGACGCCTGCTTTCACTCGCCGGATTTTCTCGAAGGCGTCGCGGCTTTTATGCAGAAGCGCAAGGCCGTCTTCGGCAAGGCGGCGGGCGACGGCGAAGCGAGGTGAAAAAGTATTCATGATGCTTCGCAATTTAGGATTACCAATTGAAGTTAAGATGCCGCCGGAGAGTTTATGAGTGAAGTCAGAAGGATCGGGGGACAACTGAAGCGAGCTTTTGAGGGTCAGGCGTGGCATGGTCCCTCGCTGCAAGAACTTCTCACGGATGTTGCTCCTGAACAGGCGGCGGCGAAGTCGTTCCCTAAGGTTCATAGCATCTGGGAACTTGTGCTGCACATCGAGGCGTGGGCGCGCATCGTGACGCAGGCTCTTGAGGGGCAGATGATGCCGGAGCAACTCCCGACGGAAGAGGACTGGCCTCCCGTGGAAGCCGTCAACGAGACGGAGTGGCACGCCGCACTGGCACAGTTGGCGAGCGGGCAAAGACAATTGCGGGATGCGCTTCGCCATCTGACTGACGAGAATCTGGAGGAGATCGTGCCCGGTCGTTCTTACTCCTTTTAAGAAGAAGCCAGAGAATGCCCCACTGCTTGCGGTGGGGATGAATCAGGCAGCGCGCTTGGGTTTCCAAAGGGGCGCAGCATCCCTTTGGTCAAGGGTGGGGTGAATGCCCCACCCGCGAAGGCGAGACGTGCGGCGTGTGTTTCGCCGCCGTCGAGTTTACTTCATGCTGCACGGCACTGTTCAGCACAACCTTTATCACGCCGGTCAAATAGCGTTGCTCAAGAAGGCTACAAGTTAATCGCACCTTCACACAGCTCGAATAAAAGTTGGCGGAGTTGAAGAAAGTTTCCATGCGTTTCAAAGATAAAATTGTGTGGATTACAGGCGCATCATCCGGCATCGGCGAGGCGTTGGCATACGCGTTCAGCCGCGAGGGCGCAAGGCTTGTGCTCTCTGCGCGCCGCGCCGAAGAACTTGGACGCGTGCGCGCCAACTGTCCGGGCGGGACGGATACGCATCTGATCTTGCCGCTCGACCTGACCCGGTTTGACGAACTGCCTGAGAAAGCTGAGCGGGCGCTCGCGCATTTCGGGCGCGTTGACATTCTCGTCAACAACGGCGGCGTGAGCCAACGCTCGCTGGCGAAGGACACAGCGTTCGAGGTTGATCAGGCGCTTATCAATATCAATTATTTAGGCACGGTGCGTTTGACGAAAGCCGTCCTGCCCTCAATGCTCGAACGGCGGGCGGGACATTTCGTCGTCATCAGCAGTCTCGTCGGGCATGTTGGCACGCCGCTCAGGTCGGCTTACGCGGCTTCCAAACACGCGCTGCACGGTTTCTTTAACAGCTTGCGCGCAGAGGTGTGGCGCGAAAACGTCAAAGTCACCATCGTCTGCCCCGGCTACATTCGCACGGACGTTTCCATTAACGCTTTCGCCGGGGATGGCAGCAAGTTTAACCGGATGGACAAGGATCAAGCGCAGGGAATGAAACCGGATGAATGCGCCGCCCGCATCCTCGATGCCGTCGCGTGGGAGCAGGAAGAGGTCTTGATCGGCGGCAAAGAGAAACAGGCCGTGTTCCTCAAACGTTTCTGGCCCGCGCGCCTCTCGAAGTTGGTGCGCGTGCGGTAGAGACGGTAGGTTTTTTTTGTGAACGATAGGTCTGGAAGTTTGATGGTTGAAACTGCAACAGGATGAGCGACACTATTTCCAACCGGACGCGCACAATTAGTTGGGAAGACCCGCGCGCCGCAGCAGAGGCCGGGCGTGGTTTGTCGGGGCTTGAATATTTGCAAAAGATAATTGCCGGCGAAATTCCACGCCCGCCGATCAGTGCGCTGATGAACTTCGGCCTCACCGAACTGAGCGAAGGCCACGCGGTTTTCACCGTCGAACCCGCCGAGTATCACTACAATCCGATTGGCGTCGTGCATGGAGGTTTGGCGGCGACCCTGCTCGATTCTGCGATGGGCTGCGCCATCCATTCGACTTTGCCGGCGGGCGTGGGCTATACGACGCTTGAGATCAAAGTCAACTACATCCGTCCGCTGACGACGGAGACGGGCGGCGTGCGTTGCGTGGCGCAGGTGATCCACGTCGGCGGGCGTACCGCGACCGCCGAGGGCAAAGTTCTGGACGCGAACGGGAAACTCTACGCGCATGCCACGACGACGTGCATTATTTTTCGTCCCTAGCGCTTGTTCCCATTAAATCTTTTCACGCAAAGGCGCAAAGGCAAAGACGCGAGGGCGGGTTTGATGAAGCGGGATTCGGCCGATACAAAGCCGGTGCGCGCGAGCGAGCAACTTGATTGGGCTGCGCTCTCAAGCTACGTGCGCGCGAAGTTGTCCGTTGTGTTAGGTGAAGAGTTCGACGCCGCAGCCCCGTTCGCGGTCGAACAGTTTCTGGGCGGACATTCAAATCTGACCTACCTGCTGCGCTTCGGCAATCAAGAATTCGTGTTGCGCCGCCCGCCGTTCGGGCCTGTGCCGCCGAAGGCGCATGACATGGCGCGCGAGTATCGCATCCTCGAAGCTGTGCATCCCGTCTACCCGCTCGCGCCCAGACCCTTCGTACTCTGCGAGGACGCTAAGATCATCAATGCTACTTTTTATTTGATGGAGCGGCGGCGCGGCACTGTGGTGCGCACAGCCGAACCGCCGGAGTTGGCTGAACGCCCCGCCGAACGTCGTCGCGCCAGCATCGCTCTGGTGAATGCGCTCGCGGATTTACACACAATTGACATCGAAGCTCATGGACTCGGCACACTCGGCAAGCCCGCCGGCTTCGTCGAACGACAGGTGCGCGGGTGGAGCGAGCGTTGGCATAAGTCTCAGACCACCGAACTGCCGGAGATGGACGCGCTCGCCGTGTGGCTCAGTGAGCGTCTGCCGCCGGATGCGCCGCGACCGACACTCGTTCACGGCGACTTCAAACTCGACAATGTGATGCTGGACGCGCTTGATGTGGGGCACATCGTCGGCGTGTTCGACTGGGAGATGGCGGCTATCGGCGACCCGTTGGTAGATTTAGGCATCTTGCTCTGTTATTGGGTTCACATCGCGACGCCCGGGCAGCGCGACATCGTGACGAGCGTGACGCACCGCGAGGGTTGGTTCACACGCGCAGAGATTCTCCAACGCTACGGCGCGCGAACCGGGTTCGATCTGACGAACATCACTTTCTACGAAGTGTTTGCCGTCTTCAAACTCGCTATCGTGCTGCAACAAATTTTCTATCGCTACACTCGCGGGCAGACCGACGACCCGCGCTTTGCCGCGCTCGACGGGCGAGTCGCCTGGCTGGCGCGCATCGGCGCGACGCTCGCCGGAAAAGCATGACGAGCGTTTAACTCCCGGCGGACAATTTTCGATGAACATCAACGCAGCGATTTTGTGGGCACAAGGCGCGCCGCTCTCAGTCGAGAGCGTGGAACTCGAAGCGCCGCGCGCGGGCGAGGTGCTGGTTGAGGTGAAGACCGCAGGTGTTTGCCACAGTGATTTGCATCCGGCGCGCGGCGATTGGCCCGTGCGCACGCCGCTCGTGCTCGGGCATGAAGGCGCAGGCATTGTGCGTGAAGTCGGCGCGGGCGTGATGGGTGTGGGCGCGGGCGACCATGTCGTCTTCTGTTGGGCGCCGCCGTGCGGCGTGTGTCCTCCATGTCTCGAAGGTCGCCCTGTCCTCTGCGACCGTCTGGAGCGGACGACCTATCGTAATCGGTTGCCCTCCGGCGGCACGCGCCTACGTGCGCGGGGGCAGGACGTGGCTCATTACAACGGCACGGCCTGTTTCGCCGATTACACGGTGGTAGCAGCAGAGGGCGTGATTCGGGTTGACGAGGATGTGCCGTTTGCAGCGTTGGCGACGTTGGGTTGCGCGGTCATCACGGGCGTCGGGGCGGTTTTGAATGCGGCGCGGGTGGAAGCCGGCGCGCGGGTTGTTGTGATCGGCGCGGGCGGCGTGGGCCTCAACGTCGTGCAGGGCGCACGGCTTGCCGGATGCGAAATAATCATCGCGGTGGACACCCGGAGCAAACCGCTTGCGTTGGCGCGCACATTCGGCGCAACTCACGCTGTCGAAGCTTCAATGGAAACAATCAACGAGCAGGTGCGCGAACTGACGGGCGGGCGGGGTGCGGATTACGTCTTCGACACGGTCGGCGCACCCGCCACAATTGCGCAGGCGCTCGGCTTCGCGCGCAAGGGCGGCGCAATCATCGTGACGGGCTTAGCGCGGACGGATGCCGTCGCTGCGATCCCGCTCTTTCCTTTCGTGATGCAGGAGAAGCGTTTGACGGGATCGCTTTACGGCTCCGGTCAGCCGGCGCGAGATGTCCCGCGCCTCATCGCCCTTTACAGAGAAGGCAAACTGAAACTCGACGAACTCGCCACCCGCACTTACAGTCTCGACGGAGTCAACGATGCGCTGGCTGCGCTAGTGAGCGGTGCAGGCGCACGCGGCATCATCCGCTGGTGACACGGTCGCGCTGGCTTGTTTCGTCATTCTTCAATAGCAGAACTAAGCCACTGGGTCTTCAATCAACAAGCAGCACCTTGCCGCTGCGTCCCGGTCGCTCCGCGTGCTCAACCGCAGCAAGCACGTCGGCGAGTAGATATTCGGCTTCGACCGGCGGCACAATTTCGTTGGATGCCATCGAGCGAAGCATCTCGGCGGTGACGGCCTGCTGTCGTTCGGGTGCGGCGGAGCGGAGCCACTCGCCCAGCCAGAAGCCACGGATGGTGGTCGTGTTAAAGATCATGCGCCCGCCGTCAATCGGCATTGGCTGCATTGAGAGCAGCCCGTAGACGAGCATCACGCCGCCGCGCCCCAAAGAGTTCATCACCGCTGCCCCCGTTTGGCCGCCGACCGCGTCAATTGCCTTAGTCAGTCCTGCCTTGCCTGTAATCTCTTTGACGCGCTCAGAGATGCCTTCGTCGTCGGTGCAAATGACTTCATCCGCGCCAAGCGTTTTTAATTCAGCAACTTGCTCGCGCCTTCGCACGACGTTGATCGTCTTGAAGCCACGCAAGACGGCGATCTGTAAGACGATTCGTCCGAGTGTCGAGCCCGCCGCCGTTTGTAATAACCACTCGCCGGGCTTCAGCGCGAGTTCCTCGATGGTCATGATCCATGCGGTCAGGGGATTAACTACGAACTGCGCCGCCGTCTGGTCGCTGATGCTGTCGGGGACGGGGATGAGTTGCGTGCTTGCGGCCAGAAGATAATCCTGCCATGTGCCCTGCACGCCGAGCGGGATGACGCGTTGACCGGGGCGCAGATGTTTCACCCCGGCACCGACGGCAGCAACCTCTCCCATGCCTTCGAGACCGGGCGTGGCGGGCAACTTCGGCAGCGAGCCATAGAGTCCGCGCACGGTGAGCAAATCAGATGGGTTGATTGAACGCGCACGCAGGCGCACCAGTACCTGATCCGTGCCGGGTTCGGGTTGGGGCACTTCCTCCACGCGCAAGACTTCCGCCGGATTGCCGAACTCGTAAAATTTTATGCTTTGCATAGTTTTTCTCCGTCCTTGGGTTGGAAGCAAAAGAGGCTTAAATATTCGGTAATGACCGTTCGATGATGCGGTCGAAATTCGTGTCCGCGGGGAGCGTCCCGAAGGCCAGACCGGCGTTGCCGGTCAGCCGCGAAACGCAGAAAGCATCCGCCACTTCGGGCGGAGCGTGTTGCACTAAAAGCGAGCCTTGTAGGGCGAGAGCCAGCAGTTCGGCGCTGCGGCGCGCACGTACTTCGAGTCCGTCAGACTCGGTTAGTTCGCGTTCGAGTTTGGTCGTGAAGTTGTCGAAGTGTTTGTTGCCGCCGCGAGCCGCGCGAATCTCTTGGAGGGTCATCTCCAAAGTGCCCGCGTCCTTTTTCACCGCGCGCAGCATTTCGAGGCATTGCACGTTGCCGGAGCCTTCCCAGATCGAATTGAGCGGCGCATCGCGGTAGAGGCGCGGCAAAGGCGACTCTTCGACGTAACCGTTGCCGCCCAAGGCTTCGAGCGCTTCGGCGACGACCGCGACGGCGCGCTTCGTGATCCAGTATTTGCCGACGGCGGTTGCGAGGCGCGTGAAGCGGCGCTGCCCTTCATCGTGTGCCGACTCGTCGAAACCGCGCGCGAGCCGTAACGACAGAGCGGTCGCCGCTTCCGCTTCGAGGCATAAATCAGCCAGCACGTTTCGCATCAAAGGCTGCTCCAACAAACGCTTCCCAAAAGCATAACGGTGTGCGGCGTGGTGCAACGCTTCGGCCACGGCGCGGCGCATGGTGGCCGCCGAGCCGAACGCACAGTCGAGGCGCGTGTGTCTGACCATCTCGATAATCGTCGGCACGCCGCGCCCCGCCTCACCAAGCATGCGCGCCAGTGCGCCGCGAAACTCGACTTCGCTCGATGCGTTGGAACGATTGCCCAACTTGTCTTTCAGCCGTTGCAGGTGGAAGCCGTTGCGCGTGCCGTCGGGCAGCAAGCGTGGGAGCAGGAAACAGGAGAGCCCTTTATCCGTCTGCGCGAGAGTCAGGAACGCATCGCACATCGGCGCGGAGCAGAACCACTTGTGCCCGTTAAGTTCGTACTCTTCGCCTGCGCCGCCTTGCGCCGTCGGCACGGCGCGCGTCGTGTTGGCCTGCACGTCCGAGCCGCCCTGCCGTTCAGTCAGCGCCATCCCGAACAGCACGCCACGTTTCTCGGCAGCCGGGCGGACGCGCGGATCGTACTCGCGGGAGAGCACGCGCGGCAGCCACTCCGCTGCCAGCTCGGGTTGCAGACGGAGCGACGGCACGACCGCGAAGGTCATTGTCAGCGGACAACTCGCGCCCTCGTCCACCTGATGCCGCAGCATGTTGAGCGCGGCGCGAACAACGTGCGCGCCGCCGCGCGAATTTGTCCACGGCAGCGAATGGTGCTCGTGCGCGACGCCGATGCGCAGTAACTCGTGCCACGCCGGATGAAACTCGACTTCGTCAATGCGATGCCCGAAGCGGTCGTGCGTGCGCAAGGTAGGCAAATGGCGATTCGCCAGTTCGCCCAGCCGAAGAGTCTGACTGCTTCCCATCAGCGCGCCAAACTCGCTGACCTTTTCTTCCGCCCAAGCGCCGCCTTCGCGCCGCAGACCTTCGCTGAGTGAGGTGTCGTGCGCGAACAAATTGTAGTCTTCAAGCGGGGGCGGTTGATTGAAGACTTCTTCGGGTTGGCGGTGCATAAAATAAACCCCCGAACGAAGGATTATTGGGCAGGGCAAGTCGGGCCCTGATAGGTTTGAGATGAACGATAAGGTGGAAATGCTCAGCCGGTTGTTGCTGTCTCGCCGCCGAGAGCGGCGCGTAGATCATTTGGAATCTCAGTCGGCTTGCCGGCACGCAAGGCCACGACGGTCATCGTCCCTTCAATCGCCAACTCTTCACCCGCGTCGAAAACTTGATAGTCGTAGCGGATCGAGCTACGTCCCAGCTTGCCGACCGTGAGCCGGAGGCGGAACGGAGCGTCGAGCGCAAGCATGCGGAGGAAGCGGCACTCCACATGTACGCGCGGAAAATCGTAATTTTTGCGCCGCATGTCCAACGGCCATGCGATGCCGCGCATCAGTTCGCCTTCGGCTTCTTCGACGATCTCAAAGATGCGCGGGAAGTGCAGGCGACCGGCGGCGTCCGCATCGGCCCAGCGAAGACGACGCTTGAATTCTATGAAAGGAGCGGACATGTGTTTTGGAAGTCCAAAGTCCAAGGTCTAAAGTCCAAAGTCAAGAGGCGGGTGAATTCTGTTCTTGACTCCGGACTTTGGACCTTGGACTCTGACAAGACTCTCCCTGCTGGCTGCGGACTTTAGCAGTTCGCTTAGAAGTTGAACCGGATACCGAATTGCAGTTGGCGCGCGTTAGAAGCTGAAGTGAAGCCAAGCGGCTGCGTAGGGGCTCTGGTGCCGTCGCCGCGCGCGGTGATGGTGGCGAGCCGGCTGCGCTCCGCCAAGGGCAGCGTGCCGACGATGTTGTTGACGCCTTGAAAGTTCGTGCGATTGAAAAGGTTGAAGCCTTCCAATGTCAATTCGAGGAACTTGGTCTCGCCGAAGGGGAAGCGGCGAGCCAGACGCGCGTCGAAACTGTAGAAGGGAGCGCCGAGGCCCGTATTGCGGCCCACAGTACCGGGGCGATCCGTTTGCGAGCGGCTGTCGCCGTTGGCATCGAAGCCGAGCAGCAGGTTGAAGGGGCGGCCCGAACCGGCGATAAAGATTGGAGAGAAGAGAAAGTCTTTGAGCAACTTATCGTGCGCAGGGCTTTGAAAAGTCGCACTGAAGACGGCGCGATGGCGCTGGTCGAACGCCGACAGCGCGCGGTCCAGACGCACATTGAGCGGGTTCTGGGCGGAGAAATCGCTGTTGAAGTCCGTCACCTCATCTATCGACTTGGCAAAGGTGTAGTGCGCGTTGATGCTGAAGTTGTTGGCGAATCTACGCTGCACCGCAAAGGTTGCGGCGTGATAGAAAGAGTTGGCGCTCGATTCGTAAACGTTGTCCTGTAGGATTCGCGGCACGGCAAAGTCGCTCGACAGTCCGGGCGTGAGCGTGAGGCGGATGAAGGTTGGCCCCCCGTCGGGATTGAGCGCGCTGGGTGGCCCGGTTCGTTTGAATTCGTTGGTGTCGCGGTTGCGCGTCAGGTAGATGCCGCGCACGAATAAATAGCTGGCATCGAAAGAGAAGCCGCCGCCTAAATCGCGTTGCAGGCCCAGACTGGCTTGATACGATTCGGGCGTTTTGTAGTTCGGATCGGCGCGGAAACGCACTTCGAGCGGCCCGCCTGATCTGGGCACGATGCGTGTTGACGTGAACCCGGGAAAGATGCCCGTTGTCGGCGGCGCAACGGCAAACACATCAGCCGCCGTGATGGGCCGCGAAAAGTTGTTCGTGAGCGCCTGCAAAGTCTGATAGACGGCGAACGAGCTGGGCAGACCCAGAGCATTGGAAGTGGCCGTCGCCAGCAGAATATTGATTTCGGTCGGATTACCAAACCCTGCGAGTTCAGAGGTCACGTTGGCAACCGCGTTGTTGACGGTTCCGGCGAAGATGCCCGCGCCGCCGCGAATCACGGTCTTGCCATCCTTGAACGGATCATAGGAGAAGCCGACGCGCGGTTGTAGATCATTCTTGTCGGTGCGAATGTTGAACGGCTCGTTGTTCACCGAGTAGCGCAGCCCGTAGTTGAGCGTCAAGTTCTGACGAACCTTCCATGTATCCTGAAAATAAGCGCCGGAGCGCACCGTCCAGGAAGTCGCGCCCGGATCGCCAAAGCCTTCTTGATAGACGGTCGGCAGGTTGAGGTTGAAGGCTTGCAAGGGATTGATCGGGTCGTTCAGCGTGGGCAGTAGGCTCGGATTGTTGGCCGTCAAAAAGGCCCTTAGATTGGTGAGCACCGTCGGCCCCAGCGCCGGATTGAGGGCGATGATATTGGCGAGCGGAAGTTGCGGCGTGAAGTTGAAGCGACCGCCGACAAAGGTTTCGCTGTTGGTTCCAATCTTCCATGCCAGCACGCCCCCGCCAAACTTGAAAGTATGATTCCCCATCACGTGCGTCACGTTGTCAACGATGTCGTAGTGCCGCTCAATCGTTTCCGACGGCAGGAAGATATCGCGCCCGAAATTGCCAAAGCCCTCGATGTTGATTTCCGGACCGTTCGGGTCGTTGGGGAAGACGCCTTGCCGGATGTAGTTGAACTGAAGCTTGAGTTCGTTGACCGTGTTCGCGTTGAACTGGTGATTCTCCGACAGCAGCACGCCGCCGTTGAAGCTGTCGAGCGTGCGCCCGCGTGAGACGGCGGTCAGCGCGCCCGCCGCTTGATTCTCAAACTTCTGGTCGTTCAGGCTGAACCGCAGGTAAGCATTATCGCGTTCGCTGAATGTGTGATCGAGCCGCGCCGAAAATGTCGTCTGGTTTGAATCGAAGGGGAACTGCCCGCTCTCCCTGTTGAAGAGGTTGATGGTGCGCGGGTAGCTCGCCGCGGTGGTGGTCAGCGCCGCGCGCAGGCCGGTGGCAGCGGCGGCAAACGGAGTCCCTGCTTGCAGGAAAGTGAAGAGCGCATTTTGCGTCGCAGTGACCTGCAAATTGGCGGGGTCGTTAAGCAGATTGACGAACGCCGTCTCTTTCTGGTGAAAGCGCTCAAGGGCTATAAAGCCGAAGGTCTTGTCTTGCGCGATGGGGAAGCCTAATGAACCGCCGTACTGCTGGCGACTGAAGGGCGATTTACCGTTGGGCGCAAAGTCGAAAGGGTTGCGCGCGTCGAAGCGTTGATTACGAAAGAGACCGAAGATGCTGCCGCTGAGGCGGTTGGAACCCGATTTGGAAACCGTATTGACGATGCCGCCGGACGCGTTGCCGAATTCCGCGTTATAGCTATTGCGCAGCACTTGAAATTCCTGCACCGCCTCTTGGCTCACGACCTGCACCACGCCGCCCGCGGAAGCTTGTGTCTCCACGCCATCAACCGCGATATAATTGCCGCGCCCATTATTGCCGCCGAAGGAGAGGCCGGATTGCGGCGTCTGGGCCACGCGGAAATCTGAAGAGTCGGCGATGTTGTCCGAGTCGGTCACGCCGGGCGTGAGCAGCGCGTAATCAAGATAGTTGCGACGGCTAATCGGCAGTGTGGTGATTTGCCGCGCATCAATCACAGATGATTGCGACGTGCGGTCAGTCTCCACCACTTCTGTGCCCGCCACCACATTGATGGTTTCCGCTACCCCCGCCGCTGTTAGTTGAACTGGGATGTTTGCTTGTTGACCGACAGTCAAAGTGATGCGCCTTGAACTAGCTGTGAAGTTGCGAGCAGCTGCTTCAACTTTTAACTCGTAATCGCTCGGCGGCACGGCGAGCAAGATATACATGCCGTCTTCATCCGTCGTGGCGGTGCGGATTGTACCTTTGCCCACATCGGTGAGGGTGACCGTGGCACCGGGAACTAGAGCGCCATTCGAGTCGGTGACTTGCCCACGCAGTTCGGCGGTCGAGCTTGACGCCTGCGAGAAAACTGGGGAGACTCCGACGACGAAAACGAGGAACGCCGTCAAAAAAAATTGAGTTAGGCTTCTCATTGATATTTATTCTCCTCGGTCGAAGTTTGTGATGACGGACGGGGTAGCCAGAATACCGGGCACGCGGGGTACGCTAAATGCTTGTGCTTGAAGGTAATTGACCGAAGCCCGAGAAGCGAGCATAATGGCTACCGAACGGTCGGTAAAGTATCACTGAGGCTAGTAAACGTCAAGCTTTTGTGCCAGCTCGTTCATCGTTCCACCCGCCGTTTGCGGCCAGCCCAAACATCATTAAGTCAAAGGTTTTCCCATGAAGCAAGAGCGGTCAAACGCATGGTTCGCCTTGTGGGTCTTATTCGCCATCAACGCAATGAACTTCTTCGACCGGCAGATACTCGGCGCGGTCGGCGAGGCGGTACGGAAAGAGTGGGGGATGAGCGACGGCGCGATGGGCGCGCTCGGCACGGCCTTCACGCTGCTCTACGCTTTCGTCGGCTTACCTCTCGGGCGGCTGGCAGATCGAACCGGGCGTAAATGGATTCTCTCCGTCGGGGTGTTCGTGTGGAGTTTGACGACGGCGGCGTCCGGCTTGGCGGGAAACTTCTGGCAACTTTTTGTCTTGCGCCTTGGCGTAGGCGTAGGCGAGGCGTCGTGCGCGCCTGCCGCCACAGCGCTCATCGGCGATCTCGTCCCGGCTAACCGGCGGGCCAAAGCCCTCTCCCTTTTCATGCTTGGACTGCCCGTTGGCATCGCCCTCAGCTTCGCCGTGAGCGGGACGATTGCTCGCTCTTACGGTTGGCGACCGGCTTTTTATGTGGCAGGCATTCCCGGTCTGCTCTGTGCCATCGCGGTGCTCTTCGTGCGCGAGCCAAAGCGGGGCGCAACAGAGATGCACAACATCGGCGGGCGCAAGCGCGAAGGCTCGCCCTATCGTCTCGTGCTCTCAACGCCGACGATGCGCTGGCTCATCATCTCCGGCGCGTTGCACAACTTCAACATGTACGCCATCGGCTCTTTCATCACTCCTTACCTAATGCGTTATCACGGCTCAGACATTCGCTCTGCCAACTTCATCTCGATGGTTGTTTACGGACTGGCAGGTGCGCCTGGTCTTATACTCGGTGGCGTGCTGGCCGATGCCGTTATGAAACGCCGTGCCAACGGTCGCTTGCTCGTCGGCGCGTTGGCCATACTCGGTTCAGTGCCGTTTATCTTTCTCGCGCTCGGCCGGGCGGGCGGCGACACCCTCGGCTTTATGATCCTCATGGGCATCGGTTGCGCGTTGATGTACGCCTACTACTCCACCGTCTATTCAACGATTCAAGACGTGATCGAACCCGGTTTGCGCGGCACGGCGATGGCGCTCTACTTCTTTGCGATGTATGTGCTCGGCGCATCGCTCGGCCCTTACGGAACCGGGCTGATGAGCGACTTCTTCACGGCGCGGGCGGCGGGCGCGGCGGGAGTGACGAATATGACGCAACAGGCCCTCGAACCCTTTCGGGCCGCAGGGCTGCATAACGCGATGTACATCATCCCCATCCTCGGCGCACTTTTAACCATCGTGTTAATCGCCGCTTCGCGCACGGTGACAAACGACATGGAAAAATTGCAACGCTGGATGCGCGAATCAGCCGCCGCTGAACCGCGCGCCGAAACCACACGCGTCGAAACTGGTGGTGCGGGCACGTCAAATAAAGTTTTCGCTTCTCCGCACACGCGATAAAGTTTGAAGCAAAGGTAATTGCCGACATGCCATACGCTAACAATCAAGGAGCCAGGATATACTGGGACGAACAAGGCGCGGGCGCACCCCTTTTGCTGATCATGGGGCTGGGCTGTGCCTCCGATCTGTGGCATCGCACGATTCCTGCATTATCCAACGAATACAGAATCATACTGTTTGATAATCGTGGCATCGGGCGCAGCGATGCG
>JANMAD010000260.1:0-3360 GCA_031359515.1 Acidobacteriota bacterium
CAGTCTGACAGATTCGTAACGCTTCTCGGCTCTTAGCGACCGGAAGCGGTCAGTGGCTTTCAAACAGCCGAAAGCTTTGGGGAGAAAGAAGCCTACGTCTTCGTGACTTTCTCTGCCTGCGGGCCCTTCGGCCCCTGCGTCACTTCGAACTCGACCTCCTGCCCTTCTTCGAGGGTTTTGAAGCCGTCGCCCTGAATGGCGCTGTAATGCACGAAGATGTCCGAAGAGCCGGGCTGCTCGATGAAGCCGTAGCCCTTCGCGTTGTTGAACCACTTGACCTTACCGGTAATTCTAGGCATAGCTAACGAATCCTCCTAACGATTCGGGTGAAGGCGGCGAATGGGGCAGTTTCGTTTAGAGACCGCCCCGCTCGTCGCTTTGGTTAACGCTCATGAGCCGGGTGCGTCGCCTGCGGTGAAGACGCACCAAAAAAAACTACATGAAGCAACAACAGAAAAGTCCGTGCCGTGGTTGAGCGCTCGCGCGCTCGACACCACACACGGACTGAGAGGGGGAAAACACGGAACTCATTACCTTGCAACTTACTAAAGCTATGGCAACAGCGAAGTTAAACCTGACGATAACCGTGAAACGACGGCGCATACTAAGCGATGCCCCGCGAAACTGTCAAGCGGAAAAAATTTGCGCCCGCCGTGCTTATTTGCCTTCCGTCTCCGTACTCATCTGCGCGGGCAGATACGCGAGCGGGCTGACCGGATTGTCGTTGATGCGTACCTCGTAATGCAGGTGCGGGCCTGTCGAGCGGCCAGTCGAGCCGACGCGGCCCAGCAAATCGCCGCGCGCGATCTCGCGCCCGACGGTCGTCTCAATTTTCGAGAGATGTCCGTAGCGTGTCGTCAGTCCCCGCCCGTGATCGATCTCGACCACTTGCCCGTAGCCGTTCTTCCAGCCGGCAAAAATAACCGTACCCTCGGCCGCGGCCACGACGGGCGTGCCCGTAGCGGCCGTGATGTCCTGTCCGGTGTGAAACTCCGCGCCACTGCCGCCGAACGGATCGTAGCGCGAGCCAAAGCCGTCGTTCATTTCGCCTATGACGGGCCAGATCGACGGCACGCGCGCACGCAACGCGGTCTCATAACCTTTCAACTGTTGTTCAAGTTGCGCGGCGCGCTGCTCGACCGCCGCGATCCCGGCCGCATCCAGCACGAGCAGCGGGCCGCCGGAACCGCGTGGTGCTTGACTGCTGTTTTGGTCGGAAACGCCGGACATCTCCGCGATCCGGCGCGACTCGTCTTCAATCGCGTCCACACGATTTTCCAGTTGTTTTAAATGTTCGCGTTGCTGCTCGTTCTCTACGCGCAGGTGCGCGTTCTCGCGCTCGACGCGCAGATGCGCGGCTTCACGGAATGCGCCATAGATGCCGTAGAGCGACGTGCAGATGACCACGCAGGCCACGACGGTCGCAAACTTCAACCAGCGTTTGTGAATCGAGATGCGCCGAATCCGGGCGCGCGGTCGCGGGGTATGAGCGACGATGAAAGCATATAAGCGGTCGTCTCTGGTCACGGGGATAGTGCTCCTTTATCACTCGAACTGCGTGCGCAAAATCACACAGGGAAACACGCAGTCTAAGCGCGTCAAAGGCACTGCCTGCCCAGCGGGGCGACGGTGCTGAACGAAACCGATTGGGGGCTTCTTGTTTAGTTGAACCTGCCTGAAGTAAGGCAGTCGGCGTGCTGGCTCAAATGCTACTTGCGAACCATAGGCGAACCGATTGACCTTTTAAGGGGCTGCACCCTACCACACGAGGCGGCTGAACGCAAATGGCGCACGCGGACGAAAACCACGGGCCGCAGACACCAAAGGCTTGCAACCGGCAGCACATACATTTGCGCCGCCGCCGCAAGCCTCTGTTCGGGTTTCGCGCGTTTGCGCGTTTCTTGGCGCGCGTTAAATTCCGTCGGCCTCGCGGCGCGCACGTCCGCGCCCGCGCAGTATCATCAGCACGACGAGCAAGAGCAAGAGGACGAAGATGACGATGATGCCGATCTTGAGCGCGAAGAGCAGGAAGGTGACGAGTTTGATAAGCTGGCGCACCAGCGCGATGAGCAACAGGATGAGCGTTATGATTGAACCCCACCGACTGAGTATCCTAAGCATCGTCGAATCTCCTTAATCCCAATAATCCCGCCCGCAAGTCCGGCGCATCTGTCAGCGATCCTTGCCGGGCACTACTTCTGGTCAACGTCATTAGCGTGATGCCGCGTCACCCGCATCATAACAAACAACCGCGCGATGTGGCGAGGCGAGCACAAAAATTTGAGCGAGCGGTCAACGATTCGTCCTGCGTGGCCGCGCCTGCGTCGTCAACTCACCTGTGCGGAAGCGTGGTACGCCGACGGGCGCGCCGCCGATCAGCGGCTGCACAGGTATGTGATCAAACGCCGACGATTCGCGGGCGGATGGTTTACGCAGATGCTCGAAGAGCATGTATGCGCCGAGCAGGACGAGCGCGACCGGCAGCAGTTGGCGCATCGGCAGCAACAGGCCGAAGAGCGTGTGCAGTAAGAAGCCGCCGCCTAAGACGACCAGCACCACAGCCCATGCGACCGGGTTGCCATAGAGCCTGCGCGCGATGGCGTCCGACTCGGCGTCGGGCGCGAGACCGGCGCGAAACAGTTGCGCCGTGCGATAGGCGTCAACGGCGGCGAAGAGCCAGATGCCAAGCGCGCCCAGCACAAAGATGGCGTTAGCGTCCGACATCGTCGCCAATTGAAAGAAGCCCGCGAAGATGGCGAAGTGAACAACCGCTTTGGAAATCTGCCCGTTGTAAGCCGCACCCAGTCCGGGCAGCAGGAATGATAGCAACAAGGCCACGACGCGCGAGGTCTTACGTTGCGCGGGCAAAGGCTGACCCGTGCGCGCCGCTTGATATTGCAACAACTCGACGCCCGCGACGATGCAATCCTGGCAATAGGGAAAGCCGCGTATGCGATGGTCGCATGCAGCACACAAGGGCCGCGCGCAACGACTGCATTGCACGGCGGCCGTATTAATTGGATGGTAAGAACAGTTCATCAAACTTGCCCGTTGCTCTCGCAAACCGAATTCAAATTAAACCTGACGGCAACGTTTGCGTTAGTGTTGCGTCGGTTGCGCGCCATGCTGTTGTTGTGGGGTTGGTTGCGCGTTGCGCTGTCCGTTGTTGTTCTGCTGCGTGCTGCTCTCGCGCTTGCCGAGGATGGCGGCAGCGCGTGCCGCCGTGCTTGCGCCGTGCGCGATGCGCAGGGAAGCGCGGTACATGCCGGCGATGGAGCCGTCGTCCGAGAGCGTGGTCGTGCCGACCAGCACGGCGGCGAGCAACATCGTGGCGACGGTCGCCAATTGCGGCGTCACCAC
>JANMAD010000279.1:0-9685 GCA_031359515.1 Acidobacteriota bacterium
CAGAGGTTGCCCGGCGATAACATGATCCCCGACGCGGGCGTTGATGACGCGCACCGTCCCGGCGGATGAAGCGCGAGCGGCGACGATCTGTTCCGCCGGCGTGGCCGCAGGTTTTGTTGCCGAGTTGAAAGATGGTTGCCGCGCGGCGACGAGACCGGACTGCGCGCCCTGCGCCGCGTCCTGCGCATGTTGAAAACGTTGCTGCGCGCGTTCGTAGTTGGCGCGTGCGCCGTCGAGTTGGCCCTGCGGCGCTTCGCCGGAAGCGACGAGCGGCGTCAAGCGTTGCACTTCAACCTCTGTGCGCACCACCTCGGCCCGCGCGGCTTCGATCTCTGCTTGCGCTGCCGTCACGCTCCTGACGGCGCGGGCCTGCGGGTCTTCGGCCTGCGCCGGCGGCACGCTCACGCCTTCATTGCGCACGGCGATCTCGACAATCGCTTCGTCCGCGCTGACCTGTGCCCCTTCGCGCGCCAGCACGCGCCGCACCTCGCCCGCCACCGGCGCGTTCACGATCACGACTCCGCCCGCCGCATCCTGTGCCGGGCGCGACTGACAACTCGCGGTCACAGCGAGCGCGACGACGAGCAGCGCGCAGTTGCGGCGGGACCGTGTGTGCAGGGGCGATGGAAAATTATTTAGCACGGGATGGCGAAAGATCAATTATCGCGTGTGCCTGCCTCTTTGCTCGCGGCCGTCGGCTTCGCGCCCGCAGGCAACGGTAGTTCGGTCGTTGCCCCAAGCGCGTCGGCCGCGGGGCGCAGCGCAAGCTCGCGCGCGGGCGTGTCTGTGCGCAACGCGACGTTGTTGGCCGTGAGCGTGTTGCCGGTGGCGTGCTGGAACTGTGCGATAGCCTTGTTGAGATCGGTCTGCGTTTGCAGTTCGCGCCCGCGTGCGGCAAGCAGTTCGGTCTGGCGCTGCAAGACGAGGAAGACTGTGGTCGTGCCCGCGTGGAACTGCCGTTGCTCGCTCTCGTATTGCTGCTCGGCCGAAGAGCGCGCCGCCGCCGCCGAAGCGAGCCGCGCTTCGGCCGAGCGCAATGATTGTGTGGCGTTGCGCACGTCGGCCTCGATCAACTGTTCGGTCTGCGCGCGTTGGTTTTGGATGTGCCGGCCTTCGGCGAGCGAGCGGCCCAGATTCGCTTCCGCCGTGCGGTTGCGCAGGGGGAGCGAGACGCGCACGCCGATGTGATAAGTAGGGAACTTGGACTCGACCAGATTCGTGAGCGATTGCGGCAAGCCGCCGACCAACACCGCCGGCACGCCGTTCGCCGTCGTGGTCTGCGCGAGCGGCGGCAGATTCGCGAGCGCAGACAGATCGTTGACGCGCTGAAGCAGCGTCGGGTTGATACCGTTGCGCACGGTCGTCGCGGCGGCCGTGGGCGAGCCGGCGAGACCGGCCGCCGCATACGTGCCGACGAGATCAACTTGTGGCTTGGTCAACTCGTTGAAGTAGCGCGTATCGATCTGATTGATCTCGGTATTGGTTTGCAACTGCGCCAGTTCGGGCCGGTTCTGCAAGGCCGCGCTGAGCGCCTGTGCGAGCGGCACGCGCGGCGCATCGAGGTTGACCGGCGTGACGGGCGTTAAGGGCTTTGCCCAGAGCGTGTCCGTGCGGTCGGGCAGGATCAAAGTCTTGAGCGTGTTCTCGGCGCGCGTGACGGACTCTTGCGCGGTATAGACGTTCTGCTCGAACGTCGTCACCTGCGTGCCGGCGGCGACGATGTCAATCGGCGCAAGCACGCCCTTCGCGACGAGCCGTTGATTGCTCTCAACCTGCGTGCGCGCTTGCTTCACCGCGTCGATCTGCACCTGCAAGTTGCGCAGTGAGAAGACCAAATCCCAATATCCTTGTTCGACCTGCGAGATCACATCAATGGCGCGCTGGCGAAACTGCGCGTCGGTCAAACTCAGATTCTTCTTCGCGATCTCGATCTGCCGCCGGTTGTTGTCGAAGCGCAAGCCGCGCAGGAGCGGTTGCGTGTAGGTGAACGAGAACGAACTTGGATACTGCGGGTTGAGTGTGGTGTTCTGATTGTTGGTCGTCGAGCGCGAGGCGGAGAAGTTGAATTGATATGCGCCGCCGAAGCGGGGCGAGAAGCCGGTCAGCCCGGCCGTGCCGGTCTCGAAGTTTTGCGTGACCGAGCCGCTTGCGCCCGCGCCGCCGATGGTCGAAGCGGTCGGCGTCGTGCGCCGCTCGAAGAAACTCTCCGACGCCAGCACCGGATCATAGACGCCGCGCGCAGCCGTCAATCCGTACTCGGCCATCTCCACATCGATCCGCGAGGCGTCAATGTCGTTGTTGTTGCGCAGGGCGAGCGTGATCGCATCCTTCAGCGTGAGCGGCGTCTGCGCGCTGATGTCCACGCCGACGCGCTCGGCCGAAGGCAGCGGGCGCACGGGCGCGGTGAAATTCGGTGCGACGGGCGGCGGTTCGGTCGGCAACTCGGCCGGCATCACGTTCGGCGCTGTGCCCACGTTCTGGCCGGGCGCTTGCGGCACGCCGGTCTGCGGCTGACCTTGCGTGGTGACGTTAGTGGTTGGTTGTGCCGGTTGCGTCGTGCCTGCGGCCGGTGGTTGCGGCTGCGTCGTCGTTGACTGTGGCTGCGTCGCAGGCGACTGCGGCGGAGTCACGCCTGATTGCGGCGGAGTCACGGTTGACTGTGCCGGAGTTACAGGTGACTGCGCCGGAGTTTGTGCTGGCTCTGGCGCAGTCTGTTGCGTCTGCGGCGCAGTCGCGGGTGTCTGCGGCTTAGTTTGCTGCGTCTGCGGCGTAGCCGGCGTTGTCTGTGCTAAAGCCAAGCCGGGCGACACAGCCAAGAACACCGCCGCGAAGAACGCGGCTAGGAACGCTTGCACCGGGCTAACCAAGCGAAAATGGTAACGAACCGACGCGCACGCGCGTTCAATCGCCTGAAGTTTGATCCGCATATCTGTCATCTCGTGTGCGCCGGGATAGAGTCTCGCCGGCCGGGCGCGTCTGTCCGGGATAGTCCCCGCGCGCCGGGCGTGGCTTGCGCCGCGCGCCCGCAGCATCTCTGAGTCGCCGGCCCATGCCGCGTGTGAAATTGTGGAGACCCGCGCCGCTCGCCGCCCACATGCGCGAATCCTTTGCGTCCTCGAAGAGTGAATAGAAAACCGGCACGGCCAAGAGCGTCAACAACAGACAGAGCGATTGCCCGCCGACGACGAGCACGCCGATTGATCTGTTCGTCGCCGCGCCCGCGCCGCTGCCGATGATGAGCGGGATCATGCCCGCGACGAGCGCGATGGTCGTCATCAAAATGGGCCGCAGGCGGTCGCGGTTCGCTTGAATGATCGCGCTGTAGCGTTCCATGCCGTGCGTGCGTAGCTCGTTCGTGTGATCGATCTGCAAGATCGCGTTCTTCTTGACGATGCCGAACAAGAGCAGGATGCCGAGCGCGGAAAAGATATTGAGCCGCTGCCCGGCGATCAACGTCGAGATGAGCGCGAACGGGATCGAGAGCGGCAGCGTCAACAGGATCGTGACCGGATGGATGAACGACTCGAACTGCGCCGCCAAGATCAGATACATGAAGACGAACGAGAGCAGGAACGCGAGCATGAACGATTGATTCGCCCGCGCCAACTCTTTCGATTGCCCGGTCACGCCGGTGCGATAACCCGGCTCCATCTTCAACTCAGTGGCGTAACGCTGCATGGCCGCGACGGCGTCGGCCTCAGAGCCGCCCGGCGCGACGGCGGCGGAGACCGTGACCTGTCTTTGCCGGTTCAGACGATCAATCGAAGCGGGACTGTTGCCCTCTTCGAGTTGCACGAGCTTGTCGAGGCCGATTGTGCCGGCGGTCGTGGACGCGACTGTGAAATCTTTCAGGTTATCGCGCGAGCGGCGAAACTCCTCTTCCGCCTGCACGACCACATCGTACTGCTCGGAGTTCTCGCTGAACGTCGTGACGCGCTGCCCGGCGGCCAGAATGTTCAGGG
Organism: Acidobacteriota bacterium; assembly: GCA_031359515.1. GTDB lineage: Bacteria > Acidobacteriota > Blastocatellia > Pyrinomonadales > Pyrinomonadaceae > QHXQ01. Next base: position 3,963 of record JANMAD010000279.1, read on the forward strand.
CCTGCGCCACGTCGCCCGCTTTGACGCCGAGGTCGGCGGCGCGTGCGCGGTCGATGCGCACGCGCACTTCGGGGCTGCCGGGTTGCAACGAGCGGTCAGCGTCGCGGAAATTCTTATCCTGCTTCACGCGCTCGACGAGCCGCTTCGAGTATTCGTCGAGCTGCTTGATGTCGGGGCCGCTGATGAAGTAGCCGACGCTTGAGCCGCCGCGCCCCACGCCGATGCTCGCGCCGATGGACGACGTGCCTGACGCGTTGATCTGATACTCCTTCGGATACTTGCGCTGTTGAATGATCTGGCGCGCACGCTGGATCAGATCGGTCTGCGAGAACTGTCGCTCCTTGACCGGCTTGAGACTCACGTTGACCATGCCGGAGTTCGGCCCGCCGCCGCGCCCAAAGCCAGCGAGCGCGAGCGTGTTCTGCACGCCCGGCAGTTGTTCGCGCACGTCGCGCGCGATGCGGTCGAGGATAGATTGTGTGGCGGCGAGGCTCGTGCCTTCAGGCGCGCGTAAAGAGATTTGAAACGCCGACTCGTCCTCGTCCGGCAGGAAGTTATAACCGACGTATTTATAAAGCGGCCAGATCGACGCGATGACGACGACGCACAGCAAGACGATCACCCAGCGATGCGCCATTGATAACTTCAGCAGCCACGTGTAGCTGCGATCAATCGGGCGATAGAAGCGGCCCTCTTTCGACGAATGCTTCTGTGGCGCACCGTGCGCTGCGTCCTCTTTCGTGTCCGCGTCCGGTTGCGTGTGCGCCGGGATGATATGCTGATCGCCCGCGTCGCCGCCGCCCGCGCCCGCCGCGTCAACGTCACTCATGGGCATGCCTTCGGGCGTGAGCAACTCTTTCGGCGGCTTGATCCAGCGCGCCGCCAGCATCGGCGTCAGCGTGAAGGAGACGAGGAGCGAGACAGCAATCGCCGCCGCCGACGTTAAGCCGAACGACGACATGAAACGGCCGACGATGCCGGTCATAAAGCCGACGGGGATAAAGACGGCGAGCAGAGAGAGCGTCGTCGCCATCACCGCGAGACCGATCTCTTTCGTGCCTTCGACCGCCGCTTGATACGGATGCATCCCTTTCTCTTCGACGAAGCGATAGATGTTCTCCAGCACGACAATCGCGTCGTCAATCACGATGCCGACCATCAGCGTCAACGCGAGCATCGTCATCTGATTGAGCGAATAACCGAGCGCGGAGATCAGGGCGAACGCAGAGATGATCGACGTGGGAATGGCGAGCGCGGCGATCAGCGTCGAGCGGAAGTTCCACAGGAAGATGAAGACGATGAACGCGGCGAGAAAACCGCCGACGATCAGATGCTCTTCAATCGCGTGCAGACTCGTCTCGATAAATTCCGACTGGTCGCGCGTGACGGCGATCTTCAAATCGCGCGGCAGCACCGGCTGAATCTCCGCCATGCGTGCCTTGACCGCTTTGATCACGGCCACCGTGTTCGCGCCCGACTGTTTACGCACAGCGAGCGAGACGCTGGGCGTGCCGTCGAGCGACGCGGCCGAGCTAGGCTCGACGCCGCTATCGTCCACCCGCCCCACGTCGTTGATCTTGACCGGATACTTGTTCCGCGTCGTGATCACTATGTCGCCGAACTGTTCGACCTTCTCGACGCGCGAGAGCGTGCGCAGCGTGACCGTCTTCGCGCCCTCGTTCAGCCGCCCGCCCGGTAGCTCAAGATTCTGTGAGCGTAGGGCGTTGACCACATCGGTGACCGAGAGGTTATAGGCGCGCAGGCGGTCGGGGCTGAGATAGACTTTGATCTCGCGTTGCCGCCCGCCGTAGATGAACACTTCGCCCACGCCGTCCGCCGATTCGATGCGCTCCTGTATCTGATGCTGGACGATGTCGGTCAACTCGATGGACGAGCGCGGCGCGCTGATCGCGTACTGGATGACGGGCTGCGAATCGGGGTCGGCTTTCGTCACGGTCGGCGGGTCGGCGTTATCCGGCAGACGATTGACGACGGTGCTGACCTTGTCGCGTACTTCCTGTGTGGCGATGTCCGGGTCTTTTTCGAGATTGAAGGTGAGCGAGACGGACGAGCGCCCTTGCGAAGACGTGGAGCGCATCTCGTCTATGCCGGGCACGGTGTTGACCGCGCCTTCGATCACATCGGTGACTTCGGTCTCCATCTCCTGCGGCGCTGCGCCCTGATTCGAGGTCGAGACCGTCACCGTCGGCAGATCGATCTTCGGAAACCGATCCACGCCGAGCGTGAAGAACGAGAACCCGCCCACAACCGTCAACAACAACACGATGACCGTCGCGAACACGGGCCGCCGCACGCATATCTCGGCTAACTTTTGCATAATTCAAATCTCAATGACTATTAGCTAGTAGCAATTTGTTTCTGGCTAACAGCTAACAGCTAACAGCTAACAGCTATCGGCTTCACCTCTTCACCCGCGCGCCCTCGAACAACTGTTGCAGATTGCTCGTGGCGACTATTTCATCGGCGTTGACGCCAGACAAGATTTTCACCCAATCGCCTTCTTCGTCGCCGAGTTGGATGACGCGCAGTTTGGCCGTGTCGTTCTGGATGACGAAGACGCGATAGGATTGCGTGTTCTGATCGGCAAAGACGGCGGCGCGCGGCACAAAGACGGCGTGCGCGCCGCCCTGCCGGACGATGCGCGCGGTGGCGAACATGCCCGCGCGCAGCGAGTTATCGCCGTTCTCCACGGCCGCTTCGACTGTCGCCGCGCGCGAGACGGGGTCTATGGCCGGATTGACCGCTGACACGCGCCCCGCATATTTGCGGTCGCGGTGCGCGTCCACTTCGAGCGACACGCCCATGCCTTGCGAGACGAACGGCACCTCCGCTTCGGGCACTTGCAACTGCAACTTGAGCGGGTTGGTGCGCAAGAGCGTGACGATGGTTGACGAAGGCGTGACGTATTCGCCCGCCGCGACCGGGCGATTGCTGACGTAGCCGGCGTAAGGCGCGCGTACGACTGTGTCGCCCACAGCCTTCTGCGCGATGGCGGCCTGCGAGCGCGCGGACTCGACTCCCGCCTGCGCGCTCTGGATCGCTTGATTGCTCTGCCGCGCGGTGTTGACGGCGGCATCGAGTTGTTGCCGCGCGGCATTGAATTGCGCCCGCGCCGTATCGCGTTGCGTGCGATATTGATCATAGACGCTGAGCGCGGTGTCGCCCGTCTCGACAAGCTCGCGATAACGCTTCTCGTTCGCTTCGGCCAGACGCAGTTGCGCCTGCGCCTGTTCCAGATTGGCGCTGGCGGCGCGCACTTCCGGGATCGTGCTGGCGTCGAACTTACCATTAGCACTCAAGCCCAATCGCGCTTCCGCTTGCCGCACACCGGCGATGGCCTGCTGCACGCTCGCTTCGGCCTGTTGCAGACGCAACTGCGCGTCGCGTGCATTGAGGCGCGCGATCACGTCGCCCTGATGCACGAACGCGCCGACGTTCACCGGCGTCGCCACGATCTGCCCGGAGGTCTGCGGCGCAACGTCCGAAGTTTCATCGGCGACGAGACTGCCTGTGGCTTGAAAGTAAGACGGCACTTCGCGCGCCATTGCGGTCGCGGTAGTCACTGCGATGGGCGGGGCTTCCGCGCTTTTGTTCGCGCCGGTCTTCGTCGTCTCCGGCGCTTTGGCGTCGGCTTTTGATTCGGAACGCCCGCAGCCCGTGCTGAGCAGTGCGATGGCTAAGCCGCAGCCGGCCAGCGCGGCGGCCCCGTAACTCCTGCGAGAATGAAGTGAAAAAAACATTCGTTGCCTTTATCCTAAATTTGCCGATACTTGGGAGACGCCGCGCGACGCTGTCCGGTTACAGTTATTCAGACACACGCGGGCCGGGGAGATGAGCGTTCAAGCGAATACGGCTACGCACACAATCATTTTGGGGAACTTGCTTTCGTACATATTACAGTGTCGAATGTGTTAAGGCATAGACGAGGCGGGTAGTGGTTTAGTTCGAAGCGCAGGGTGACAAAAGTTGCTATTCACCACAGAGGCACAGAGGGCACAGAGTTAGCACGGAGGCTTGCTCCTTGCTCTGTGCCCCCTCTGTGCCCTCTGTGTTCTCTGTGGTGCAATGCCTGTTACCTCAGCGCGAACTCACCCGCTTACTGAGAGGAGCGTGCATGACTGACTGGCTGGCGGAGCGGACGAACAAACTGCGCGATTTTTTCGCTCTCAAGACAAATACGGAATTGCTTGGGCGTGATGCGGCGGCGTTCGAGTTGCCGCCCGACAGCGCGGAGGGACTCGCGCATTTCAACCTTGAGTGGCACGTGATTCCGGCGCACGACGCCGTGCCGCTCGACGACGCATATTTCGCGCGCCTCTACCCGACCGCCCCGCGCGATTTCACGCGCGCACGCGAGCATGGGCCGAGCTATCGCGCACGGCTCGTCGCCGGGCATGCGCTGCATCAGGGCCACATCATCGGCGTAGAGACAACCGCGAAGCCGCGCTATCTGCCCGGCAACCGCCAGTTCTACGGCACGCTTTACGGGCACGACCCATCCGCCGATCCGTTCGCGCCCTACGTGGGCCGCGCCGGCATGATGAACGGCACGCGCTACGCGCATAATTATCTCTCGTTGCGCGAGTTCGTCCGCGTCGTCAACGAAGATTGGCGGGCGCGCAAACTGCTGCCCGCCGGTTATCGCGCCACCGTCTGCCCGCCCGCCGTCGGCAATCTCGTCGGCACAATCTTTCATCCGGAATGGAGCGCGACGGAGACGCTTGAACTAGGCTTCTACCGCGACGAGCAGGGCAATGCCACGTGCTACGCCGTCGGCTCGAACGCGCCGGGCGATTTCTCTTATCTCAGCGAGGTCGCGGGGGAAGGCGAGTGGTCGCTGCTCGGCTTCCGCGTAGCGCTCGTGCCGGAATGAGCCAAGCGGAAATAGTGCTTGACTCATTCGCCGACTTCACATAGTCTCTGCGCCCTAGTCAACTCAACTACAACGCGTTGCAGTGCGGCAGCGGCGCGGCCCTGACCGAGAGAGAAAGAGGTGTGTGATGAAAAAGATGCTCAGTTTATTTGTCCTCGTGTTGGCCATGACGACGTTGGCGGGCGTGGCGAAGGCCGACCCGTTTGTCTTTACCACGACGCTGAGAGGCACAAACGAAGTGCCGGCAAACGCTTCGCCGGGCATCGGCAGCGCAACGGTCACAATTAACGGGAATATGATGACCGTCAGTGCTACCTTCAGTGGCTTGTTAGGAAACACGACCGCTGCGCATATCCATTGCTGCTCTCCGCCGGGGGTGAATGCCCAGGTTGCCACGACGACGCCATCGTTTCCGGGTTTCCCCCTCGGCGTCCAATCCGGCACTTTCACGAACACGTTTGACCTGACGCTGGCCTCCTCATATAACCCCGCCTTCGTCACCGCGCATGGCGGCACGGTCGCGCAAGCGCAAGCCGACTTCATCGCCGGCTTAATGGCCGGGCAGACCTATTTCAACATTCACACCACTTCCTTTGGGGGCGGCGAGATTCGCGGGCAACTTCAGGCTGTGCCCGAACCGGCCACGATGATATTGCTCGTCACCGGACTGGCGGGCGCGGGCGGCGCGCTCCGCAGACGACGTAGGAACGCCGCTTGACAGCAAGCGCACGGTGAAGCAAACGCGGCGCAGGTTGATCGATCAACCTGCGCCGCGTTTGCTTCACCGTGCGCTTGCTGTCAAGCGGCGTTCCTACGTCGTCTGCGGAGC
>JANMAD010000301.1:0-34385 GCA_031359515.1 Acidobacteriota bacterium
AGTTATTTTGTGGAATGGTGAAAAGCAGTCATAACGTCAGAGTTCAGCTGGTCGCGCGGCCGTATACAACGTGGATTCCATCCTTCATGTTACTGATTGATGCATTGATAGCTTAACTCATCCGTGAATGTTACAACTGCGGGTATGGTAACGACCAACACCCGCACCCCTGATTGGAAAGAGATGCGCCGCTGGCGTGCGCTGGAACTCAAATGCGACGGTTGCACGCAGCAAGAGATTGCCGAGGCGTTAGGCGTCACGAAGGTGGCCGTGAGCCAGTGGATGACGACAGCCCAGAAGCACGGCAGCATGCGTTTACAGGCACGACCACACACAGGGGCGACGCCGAAGTTGACTCTTGACCACCTGAAGCTGATTCCGGAGTTTTTGTCCCACGGAGCGGAAGCGTATGGCTTTCGCGGCGAGGTCTGGACCTGTCGGCGCATTGCCCAAGTGATTGCGCGTGAGTTTGCGGTCACGTACCACAAAGACCATGTCTCACGCCTCTTACAAGCCTTGCGCTGGACACCGCAGAAGCCGCTGGAGCGCGCTGCCCAACGCGATGAAGAAAAGATTATCGAGTGGCGTTCGGAGACTTGGCCAGAGTTGAAAAAAAGCGCGGCGCGAGCAGCGCCCGCCCGTCTTTATTGACGAATCGGGCTTCTACTTGTTGCCCGGAGTTGTCCGCACCTATGCGCCCTGCGGCAGAACGCCGGTGCTGCCCCCCTTTGCGCTGCGCGCTCACTTGTCGGTGATGAGCGGGATCACGCCGCGCGGTCAACTCTTTACGTTGACTCGTCGCCGCCCATTGCGGAGCGTCGAAAGTATCGCGTTCTTGGGTCACGTGCAGCGGATGGTTGGGCGCAAGCTGTTGGTGTTGTGGCACGGTTCGCCGATTCATCGCAGCAATGAGAGCAAATCTTTGCTGGCGCAGGGAGGAGCGCCGGGAGTGCAGTTGGAGAAGTTGCCCGCTTACGCGCCCGATCTGAACCCGGATGAAGGCGTGTGGCAGCATCTCAAACATGTCGAGATGAGAAACTTGTGTTGCACGGACTTGTATCATCTCGCGGTCGGGTTGAACCTCGCAGTCAGGCGACTGCGGAAGAAGCCATCCTTGCTCCAGTCGTTCTTTGCTGGCGCTGGATTGGACATCTAAAAGTTAAGCTATCAAGGCATCGCTCTGTAACCGCGAGACTTTGTTGTCATTGCAGTTGTTTCCGCGCCCGGTTAGATACTGTGTTGCTTGTCAAGCTGTTTTTTCCTTCTGCGCCCACTCCGGGTCGAACGGCTTGCCTGTCTTGAGCACTCCGTAAGCGAGATGAATAAGCTTGCGCATCGCCGCTCCGATGACGCTCATCTTACTCTTGCCTCTTTGACGCAACCCCTCGGCCCACGCTTGAAAGAATGGACTACAACGCAACGCCGTGATGGCCGGAAAGTACAGCGCTTTCCGCAACCGCGCGTTGCCGATCTTCGACAGACGTGTCCGACCTCTGACACTGCTGCCTGACTGTCGCGCTCTTGGCACAAGTCCCGCAAACGCCGCCACCTGCCGCGCGCTCCGGTACTGCGAAAAGTCAGGCACCTCCGCTAGCAGCGCCGCGGCTGTCGTCTCGCCGATGCTGGGGATCGAGTCGAGCAACTCGCGCTTGAGCTTCAAGTCGGGGTGGCTCTCGATATGCTCGCGGATGAGCGCCTGCGTCCGCTTGATCTGCTCACAGAGATGGACGAGTAACGCCTCGACCGACTCACGCACGGCTTCGACCGCGATGCCGGACGAGAGGCGGTTCTCTTCGGCGGTGTGCATCTCAGTCAATGACGCCAGGCGGCGCACAAGCGCTTGTAGTTCTTGCACTTGGCGCTCAGGCGGGCACTAGGCCGGGGGCTTGCGCGCCGCGCAGAAGCCTGCGATCAGGGCGGCGTCCACGCGGTCGGTCTTGGTGCGCGACAGATGGCTCTGTGCGTAGGCTTTAATGGCCGCCTGGTTGACGACACTGACCACGTGGTCTTGCTCATGCAGGTACAGCGCAAGAGAGTCGCCGTAAGCGCCTGTGGCCTCCATGCAGGCATGTACCCGCGCAGTGCCTTGCTTTGCAAGCCAGTCGGAGAGTTGCGAGAAGCCTTCCGGGTTGTTCGGGAAGACCTTGTGGCGAAGCTTGCCGCCTGCGCGCACGAGGCAGGCGTTGAACTTCAATTTAGCGATGTCGAGTCCGAGCGCGGGTAGGTTCATCATATTGCTCCCGGTAGTTGCGGCGCTCGGCCAGCCTTGCCAATGCAGGCTCTGCTCAAGGGTTGAGCGGCCATCAGCTACTGTCCGGCCTCGTGTGGCGCGCGCAAAGTGCGGAGGCGTCGGGGGCTTAATCTCACCCTCAGGCTCGTGTGGCCGGATGCCGGGCACAGCCTCACCGACGCCTCAGTTGTAGCTGAAAGCTTGTACCTTCAGCACGCTTGAGTCAACATATAATGCCGGGCGTTAGACGCTAACGTGGCTCGATTCGGCGCGCTTAGCAGTTCGTAAAGCGCCTCGGAGGACTTGAAGTCAACATCCAGCTCTGGACTTATGCCGAGGCGCATGAGCTTAGCGAAAGTATCAAGATTGAAGCTATCGGCTGTGAGCTAAAGCTGACTGACGTTTACGCTAAAGTTGAGTGACTATGCATTACCTTTATAACGGTCAAGCACGTTCGCTGCTCGTCAGCAGTTATATGAGCCTGTCAACTCCGCTCGTCTCAGGTTAGATCCAAACATGAAAAATCTTATCAACCAAGAGAACAAAACTGAAATCCTGCGCCGCTTGCAACAACTCCGACCCGACAGCGAACGCCGTTGGGGGCGGATGTCGCCGCATCAGGCGGTCTGTCATTTGAGCGACGCTTTCAGGGTGACGATGGGTGCGAAGGAGGCGGGTGAACGGCCCGTGCCCAAGTTGCTCAGCCGCACTGTGGTGAAATGGATCGCGCTGAAGGCTCCGCTCAAATGGCCGCAGGGCGTCAAGACGCGCCCGGCGGTTGATCAGGAGGTCGGCGGGACGAAGCCGGTCGAGTTTGCGCGGGACGTGCAGGAACTTGAGGCGTTGATCGAGCGCTTCACCCGCGCGCAAAAGGATTTCCAGCCGCCGACGCATCCCATCTTCGGCCAGATGTCCGAGCAGGATTGGCAGCGTTGGGCTTACCTGCACATGGATCACCACCTGCGCCAGTTCGGTCTCTAAGCGACAAACTTCTCTGCCAAATGCTTGTGCCCGACGGCGCAGCAAACTGTGATTGTTGCGCTCGTTTGCGGGATAATTGCGGCGTGGCTAAGCCTGTGCGCCAGTGCGCGCCGTTTCGGCCGCCACCCGCTCCCATTCTTCATAGAGCGTGCGCAGACGCGCGTCCGTGTCGCGGTATTCGTCGTTGAGCGTAGTCACGCGCGCCACGTCGCGGGCCACTTCGGGGCGGGATAGTTGGGTTGAAAGAGCGCTCAGGTTTTTCTCTGCGGCGGCGATCTCTTGCTCGATCAACTCCGGTGTGCGCGCAAGCGGGCGCTGCTTGCCTTTGCTGTTTGCCGGTCTCTTTTTGCCTGCCTGCTCTGCTTGCGGCGCACTTCGTACCGGCGGCGGTGCGGGTGTGGCCGCTTGCCGTGCCTGTGCCGCTTTGAGGGTCGCGGCGGCGGTGCGCTCGGCGGCCTTCCAGTCGTGATATTCCGTATAGTCGCCGTCGTAATGCTCGGCGTTGCCTTGCCCGTCGAGGGCGAGGATTTGTGTGGCGATGCGGTCGAGGAAATAGCGGTCGTGGCTGATGGTGATGATCGTGCCGTCATAAGCGCCGAGCGCCTCTTCGAGGGCTTCGCGCGAAGCGATGTCGAGATGGTTCGTCGGCTCGTCTAAGACCAGCACGTTGACGCGCGAGTAGATCAGCTTGGCCAGCGCGAGCCGCCCCTTCTCGCCGCCTGAGAGATCGATGACGTGCTTGTACACGTCGTCGCCGACAAAGAGAAACTGCGCGAGAAAAGTGCGCAACTCGCCCGCTGTTACTAATGGGGGCGCGACGCGGCGCAACTCCATGATGATCTCGTTGCGGTCGTCGAGGTCGTCCAACTGCTGCGCGTAGTAACCGACCTGCACCTTCGTGCCCCAACGCGCTTCGCCGGCAAGCGGCGCGAGTTTATTCAACAGCGTCTTGATGAATGTGGTCTTGCCCGAACCGTTCGGGCCGATGATGCCGAGCGCCTCGCCGCGTGAGAGCGTGAAGGTGATGTCGCGCGCGAGCGTCTTATCGGGATAACCGACGGCGAGTTCTTTCACGATGAGCGCCTGATTGCCTGTGCGCTCCACACCTTTCAATTGAAAATTGCCGGATGACTGATCCACGCGCACAGCTTCGACGCGGTCGAGTTTTTCCAGCATCTTGCGCCGCGACTTCGCCTGCTTCGTCTTCTGCCCCGCGAGATTGCGCCGGATGAAATCTTCGGTCTTGGCGATGAGTTGCTGTTGATTGTCGTAGGCGCGGCGTTGCGCCTCGCGCCGCTCTTCGCGCTCGACGAGAAAGTCGGAATAGTTGCCGGTGTAGCTGACGGCACGGCCGTTCTCGATCTCGACGATGCGCCGACAGGTGCGATCCAGAAAATAACGGTCGTGCGAGATGATGACGTAGGCTGCCGGATAGGTGGCTAAAAACTCTTCGAGCCATTCGACGCCCGCCACATCGAGATGGTTCGTCGGCTCGTCAAGCAACAGTACGTCCGGCTCAGCTAAGAGCAGCCGCACCAATCCCAGCCGGTTCTGCTGTCCGCCGGAAAGTTTCTCGACCTCCAGCGGCCACAACTCGCGCTCGAAGCCCAAGCCTTGCAGGATCGCTTCGGCACGGGCCGCGTACTCGAAGCCGCCCGCGCGCTCGAACTCGTGTTGCAGATCGCTGTAGCGTTCCAACACCGCATCGAGGTCGTCCGGCGCTTCGGCCATGCGATGCTCAAGCTCGTGCATCTCATGCTCGATCTGTTGCAGGCGACCGAAGGCGGCGAGCGCGGCTTCGTGGACGGTCACGCCCGGCTCGAAATGCACGTGCTGCGCGAGCAGCCCCAGCCGGACGCCGCGCGCACGCACCACGTCGCCGGTATCCGCCGCCTCTTCGCCACTGATCAAACGAAACAGCGTCGTCTTGCCTGCGCCGTTGCGGCCGACCAAGCCCACATGCTCACCCGGATTGATCTGCAACGACGTGCCACGCAAGACATCCTGCGCGCTGTAAGCCTTGTAAACGTCTGAGAGCCGAAACAACATAAACGTAATCGGGTGGAGTGCAACACACGAAGCGGGCGCAGGCGCGGCCGTTGTTGCGCGCGTCTGCGCCCACCGTTTTATTTACCACCGGCAATCGCGTGGGTGGCGCACAAGTGCGCTTGTCACCGCCGCGCGCGAAAATTACTTATTGCTATTGCCCGCCGCCGGCGTCGCTTTTGTAGCCGGCATGGCCGTTGCCCGCGCTGTCGGCGTTACTCTGGGCGTGGGGCTAGTCGTCGCAGCTGGCGAAGCAGCGGTCGTCGGACTAGCGGTCGGTGCTGCCGGCTTCGGGGTGGCTGCGCCGGCCGGGCGCAGACTGCTCAGCGTGCTGGCGTTGGTCATCATGTCCTGCGCCAGCTTATTCTCAATCTTCGACTCGCTCGTCGCGACCGTGAGCAGCGCCGCGTTCATCAATTGCTTGCGCTGGTTGTTGATCGCATCGGTGATGTCCTTGCGCACGTCTGGATTGTCGAGCGTTAAATTCTCAGTTTGGAGACGCTTCGTCGTCACCTTGAAGATCTCATAGCGCCCGTCCGAGCCTTTGACCGGCGCGGTGATGTCGCCCGTCTGCATCGGCCCGAAGAACTTCGCGGTCAAGTCTGCCGGGAAGCCGGCTTGTTTCAGTTTGTCTTCGGTGTAAAAGCCGATGTCGCCGCCGCTTTGCACCGTCTGTGCATCTTCGCCCTGCTCGCGCGCAACGGTGGCGAAGTCCGCGCCGCTCTTCAGGCGTTGATAGATAATGTCGATCTTGTTCTTCGCCTCCGTGTCGCCCTTGGCATCATTGGTCGCGCCGTTATCGTTTGGATCGACGATGATGGCTGCTAGGCCGACGCCGCGCGCACTGACATAACGCTCGCGATTGTTGTCAAAGAAGTCCGACACTTCTTTCTCGCTCGGCGTGCCGACCTTGCTGCCTGTGCGCTCCAGCAGTTTATTGATCGCCAATTGCTTGCGCGCGATGCCCCGCACTTCCTGCTCGCTCTGCCCCGTCTCCTTGAGCATCTGCTGGTACTGGTCTTGGGTCATGCCATTCTGTTGCTTCTGCGTCTCGATGGTCTGCGTGACCTCTTCATCGGTCGGCAACAGGTTCTCTTTCTCGGCCCGTTGGAAGAGGACTTCCTGCTTGATCAGGTCTTCCAAGACTTGCAACCGGCCCGAAGCCAGTTCGAGCGGCGACATCCGCGCGGTCTCCGTCTGCTGGGCCTTAGCCTGTTGGTTTAGGATCGTATCCACCTCGCGCAGCGTGATGTTCTTGCCGTTGACCGTGGCTGCGACAGCGGTGTCGTTGCTCCCGCCAGTGCTGTCGCGTTTGCACGCAGCGAACGCGACCGCCGTCGCTGCGAGGAGAATGAGAACTGCGATCTGCTTGACTCTAGACACTGTTGCTTTTGCTCCTTCGAGTTGCTAAATGATAATGACGCCAATCAACGCGGCGCGTGCGTCTCGCCTTGACGCGCCACAAAACCGTTTGTTATAAATTTCGTTTCCTTAGCGCATCGCTTTCGTGTCTATGCTGTTGCACGATGATGCCGGCGCGCTGTTTACTGTTTGGAGGTAATGTAATCATGGCAAAACGATGCGAAGTCTGCGGCAAGGGCCCGCAATTCGGTAACAATGTCTCCCACGCGAATAATCGCACCCGGCGGCGCTTCAATCCCAACCTGCAATCGATCCGCGTGCAGCGGCCACTCGGCGGCGCGGTGCGCAAGAAGGTCTGCACCAGTTGCATCAAGGCGGGCAAGATCGCCAAGGCCGCGTAGCTGTCGAACGATGAATGCTGAACGATGAACGATGAATGGAAAGCAATTGTCTTTCGTTCATCGTTCAGCATTCATCATTGCAATCACGTCGATCTCGACGCGCGCATCGCGCGGCAAACGCGCCGCCTGTACGGTCGCGCGGGCCGGCGGCTCAGCCTGAAAATACCGCCCGTACACCTCATTCATCGCCGCAAAATCATTCATATCCGCGAGATAAACGGTAGTTTTGACGACCTGCGCGAAACTGCTGCCCGCTGCCTCTAGCACTGCCGCCAGGTTACGCATGACCTGTGCGGTCTGCTCCGCGACGCCGCCGGCCACGAACTCGCCCGTCTGCGGATCGAGCGGAATCTGCCCGGAGGCGAACACTAACCCACCCGCCACGACCGCCTGTGAATATGGGCCGATGGCTTGCGGCGCACGCTCTGTTTTTATGATCTGCTTCACAGTGACGATCCTTGTGATTCTGGCTTTATAAACGAAACGCGGATTCTAACAAACCCGCACCCATGCAGCAATGCGCGGGCGCGGTCAAACGCAAACGCGCGGGCCGGACTAAACACAAAATGCAGTATTCGCTATGTATTGATGAGGTTTACCATACGCTGGATGCTTGCTGTGGAGAAGACTTTCGCAACCCGACAGGCGCGCCGGCTCAGGCTGTGCCGTGCAGCCGCTCGACATCGAGGACGCCGGGCACGTTGCGGATCGAGCGGGTGACTTTGTCGAGGTGCTTTACATCGAAGACTTCAACGGTGACTTCGATGCGCCCGCGATTGTCCGGCGCGACCGATGCCTTAGCTTCGCTGATGCCGGTCTTGATGTCTGAGATCGCGCTTGTGATGCCGGCGATCATGCCGGTGCGATTTTCCGTGATGACCAACAGTTTGACCGCATAGGCCGCATGATCGGACTTGCCCGCCCATTCAACCTCGACGATCCGTTCCGGGTTCACCATCAACTGCTGCACGTTCACACAGCGCCGCGCATGCACGACCACGCCCTTGCCGAGTGTGATGTAACCGATGATCGCTTCGCCGTGGACGGGGCTGCAACAGCGCGCCCGCGTGATGAGCATGGCGTCCACGCCGCGCACGACGATAGCATCGTCGCCCAAACGCATGAGCCGCTTGACAGCTTGCACGCCGCTGCGCAGTTTCGACTCTTTGCGCTCGTCCAGTTTGGCGAACTCTTCGGGGCCGAGATACTTGGCGACGACGTTGCGCGGCATGATTTTGCCGTAGCCGATGGCAGCGAGTAGATCGTCCACGCGACTGTAACCGTATTCGCCGGCCACGCGCTTGAAATCACCATTCGAGTCGCTCAGGACTTTCTTCACCGAAAGTTGGAAGCGCGCAGCTTCGCGCTCGAACAACTTGCGCCCGATCTCAATGCTTTCGGCGCGCTGCTGCTCGGCGACCCAGTGGCGTACGCGATTGCGTGCGCGCGTGGCGACGACGAAGTTCAGCCAGTCGCGACTGGGGTGCGCGTTCGGCGAGGTGATGATCTCGACCACGTCGCCGTTCTGTATTTGCGAGCGTAAGGGGACGATGCGGCCGTTGACCCGCGCGCCCGTGCAGGTATTGCCGATCTGCGTGTGGATCATGTAGGCGAAATCAACCGGCGTCGCGCCGCGCGGCAGTTGAATGATCTTGCCCATCGGCGTGAACGCGTACACGTCCTTCGGATAGAGATCGAGTTTGAGCGTTTCCAGGAAGTCGCGCGAGTCTTTCACTTCCTGCGTCCACTCAATCAAAGAGCGCAGCCATTGGAACGCCTCATCGTCCGCGTGCGCGCCGCGCCGCCCTTCTTTGTATTTCCAGTGCGCGGCTACGCCTTCCTCGGCGGTGCGGTGCATCTCCTCCGTGCGAATTTGTATCTCGAAGGGCAGGCCTTCAGGCCCGATGACTGAGGTATGGAGCGATTGGTAGAGGTTGTCGCGCGGCGTGGCGATCCAATCTTTGAAGCGACCGGGCACGGGCCGCCAGAGATTATGTACGACGCCGAGCGCGGCGTAGCAGTAACGCACCTCATCCGGTGTGATGATACGCGCGGCGACCAGATCATAAACCTGATCGAGATCGATCTTCTGTCGCCGTAGTTTCTTCCAGATCGAGAACAACCGTTTGACACGCCCTTCGACGCGCACCGTGGCGACACCCGCCTCGTGCAATTTCTCTTCAAGCGCGGCCGTCGTCGTGTGCAAAAATGCTTCATGCTCCGCGCGGCGCGCCTCCAATTGGGCGGCGAGCGCGTGATAGTCTTCGGGGTGCAGATGCTTGAACGAGTAGTCTTCGAGTTCGCCGCGCAGTTTACCCATGCCGAGCCGGTGCGCGATAGGCGCGTAAATGTCGAGCGTCTCCTGTGCAATGCGCTGGCGCTTCTCGGGCCGCAGGTATTGCAGCGTGCGCATGTTGTGCAAGCGGTCAGCGAGTTTGACGAGGACGACGCGCACATCGTCCACCATCGCCAGGAGCATCTTGCGCACGTTCTCGGCCTGCTGCACTTCCTTCGACTGATGACTGATCTGCGCGATCTTTGTCAGCCCTTCGACCAGATGTGCGACCTCCGCGCCGAAGTATTCGCGGATCGTTTCGGGCGCGACGAGCGTGTCTTCAACCACATCGTGTAACAACCCCGTGGCGACTGACACTTCATCGAGGCGCATATCAGCGAGGATGTTGGCCACTTCGAGCGGATGGACGAGGTAAGGCTCGCCCGAGGCGCGCGTCTGCCCTTTATGCTCGCGCGCGGAGAAGAAGTAAGCGCGCCGCAGCATATCCAAATCAGCCTGCGGGTGGTTGTGCGCCACCTTCTGCACTATCTCTTCGATGCGAATCATAGGAAAGCTGTTAGCTGTTAGCCATTAGCTGTTAGCTTGGCCGTGGCTGCGGCTATTGCTGTGCTGAAACTCTGCATGCTCAATTATTATGGCCTAGCTAAAAGCTAACAGCTAATCGCTAACGGCTCATTATAAGAAAGGTGATGCCCGACCGGAAAGGTCGGGCATCACCTGATGCACGGGCGGAGAGCGGACGCGCGCGTTGCGCCGGCGCGGCTTGCTTTAGCCGGCTTTTTCCTTCTCAGCCTTGGCCTTCTCTTCCTCTTCCTTCTTCTTCTTATTCTCTTCGCTCAGTTTGGAAGTCTGGGCCTGCGCTTCACTCGCCTGCTTGCGATCTTGGGTCGCTTGATCAGCTTTGCCATCCATCTCATCAAGCTTGCCCAACTCCAATAGCAAATTGGTCTTGTATGACCAGGACTGTTCGTTGAGGGCATCGAGGCTGATAGCCTTTTCGGCCAGCGCGAGACCGTCAGTTACGCATTGCTTGGCCTGATCGAAGTCTTTCTGATCTTTCGGCTTCACATACTCGATATGGGCCTTGCCCTCCTTCACCACCGTCTGCTTGTTGCTCGTCTGTTCGGTGATGGTATAGGAGCAGTTCCACTTTTTACTCGCGAGTACGGTTAGGGCCTGTGCGCGTTTGTCAGGCGCAGCGTTCGCGTCGTTGGCGCGCTTGGTGATCCAGTCGAGTTGCTTGTCTTCTTGCCCGGTCGCCTGATAGAGATAAGCGATAGAACTATAAGCCAGGTCGCTGTCGGGCTGTGATTCCAAGACCTTCATGTACTGTTCGATGGCGGCTTGCGCCCTAGCCTTGTTATCCGGTGTGTCCACGCCGGGCTTGTATTGCGACTGGATGGCGCGGGCGATGAAGAAGTCTGTGTTCTTTTGCTCGGGGTCGAGTTCTTTGGCGCGACGGAAATGTTCTTCCGCTTCCTGGAAGTGACCGGCTTTGTAGGCCCGCGCCCCTTCGTTCAGTTGATTCTTGGCGCGAATGCGGCCGATGCAGCCCGTGTTGATGCCGAGCGCGGCCACGGCGAGCAGGACGAGCGCGGCCCTTGTTTGAGAGAGTTTCATCTGCGTCTGACTCCCGTGCTGAAAATGGCAAAGCCGAAAATGGCGAGTAACGGGCAAAGGGGCCAGCGCGCGGGCCCGCAGGCGGGACTGACGCATTGGCCTTAACTACCCGTTACTAATTTCGCCTATTGTGGCAGATCGTCAATCTGTAACCCGATGGGGTTGCCGCCCGCCCCCTTGATCGCGTCAATCACTTTAACCACTTCGCCGTAAGCCAGCGAGCGCGGCGCTTTCACGAAGACGGCCTTCGCGATGCGCTCCTCTTCAGGCAGATCGACGCGTGTCTCCTTGCCCGGCTCGTAGGCGTGCGTCGCGCGCCGTTGTTGGAAAGTGTCCGCCAGTTTCTTACTCAAGGCACTGGTGTCGTTGACCGAGCCGATGTCTTCCGTGTTTAGCTTGAGCTTTAAGTCCTTGTCTATTGAGACGACCAGCGTCAGCGGGTTCGGCTTGACATCCGTCTGCGTCGGCGGCGACTGCTGCGGCACGAGCGCCTTGAAGCGGGTTGGCTTCAAGGGCGTGATGACCATGAAGATGATCAGCAGCACCAGCAGCACATCGATCAGCGGCGTGACGTTGATGTAAGGGACGGCCTTCGTACCGCCTTTACCACCACCCATGCCCATGACTTAATCTCCTTCGCTGTCAGTCGGCCGCCTCTGCCTTAACGGCACTTGCGCCGACACGGATAAAATCGCGCTAACGTTATGATGCGGGCACGCCCGCAGGAGGCGCACCGGCCGGCGCGGCTGCATCGCCACCCTTCTTCTTGTCGGCGACCAGCCCGATCTGATCTATGCCCGCCTGTCGGATCGTGTTGATGACCTCGACCACGCTGCCGTAGTTAGCGCCGATGTCGCTGCGGATATAGACGATCTGCTCCTCCGGCTTCTTATTCTCCATGCTCTTGCGGATACGATCCTGCAAATCAACCGCGTCAATCCGCTCCTTCTTAAGGTAATACTGGTTGTCGCGCGTGATCGCGACCACGACGGAGGACTCCTTGATGATCCCTTTGTCCTCCTCCGGATTCCGCATATCCTTTGGCAATGCGACCGTGACGCCCGACTGCAACAGCGGCGTGATGACCATGAAAATGATCAGCAGCACCAACATGATGTCCACCATTGGGGTAACGTTGATCTCGGATTGCAGCGAGCCCCCACCTGATGACATACCCATAAGTCACTCTCCTTAGCTGCACACACTTAACGCAACACATTCTGCCTGCGCCCGCCGCCCTATCTGTGGCGGCGAGCGGGCGCAAGAGAAACGCTGGCGCGCAAACGGCGCGCTCTATAATCACTAGGCCTTGAGTTGCCGCGTGCGGTTCTTCAGGAAGTAATCGATCAACTCCGACGCCGAGTTGTCCATCTCGACGATGAAGCCGTCCACCTTGCCCGTGAAGTAGTTGAACACCCATACAGCGGGCACAGCCACGGCGAGACCGAGCGCGGTCGTCAACAACGCTTCGGCGATGCCGCCCGCCACTGCGCCGATACCGGCGGACTCCGCGTTCTTCATGCCGGTGAATGCCGAGATGATGCCGAACACAGTGCCGAACAAGCCGACGAACGGCGCGGTCGAGCCGATGGTCGCCAGACCCGAAAGCCCGCGCCGGAACTCCGCGCTCTTGATCGCGATGGAGCGTTGCAAGGCGCGCTTCGACGCTTCAATCTCGTCGCCAGAGATGTCGTTGCCCGCCTCATGCGCGCGGAACTCCTGTAGCCCCGCGTTGACGACCATCGCCAAATGCGACTTCTTGTGCTTGTCGCTGATGTTGATGGCCTCTTCGATGCGGTCGTTCTTCAAGGCCTGCGCGACGCGCGGCGCGAACTCGCGCGATTGCGTCTTGGCGGCGCGATAGGTCAGGAAGCGCTCGACCATGACCGCGATAGAGTACATCGACATAATCAGCAGGATCGCGATGACGCCGATAGCCACGGGGCCGAGATTCTTGATCATTTCACTCATCGTGAAAGCTTTTGAGGTATCGTTGGCGGCCGAACCGCCCGCGTCCTGAAGCAACAGGAAGAACCCAAGTGCCTTCGTTCCCAGTAAGCTCATTGAGATTGTCACGGTAGAACCCTCCACAAATTTTTTGCTGCACTAGAGCGGGAGCAACGGACTTACGTGAGCGCGCCCCTTCGTGCATGCACGCGACTCCCCTTCTCGGAGTCGCGTGCGGCACAACCGGCGGGCGGCACGCCGCGCTCGAATTATTGAAGCACGAAGTTGTACGTAATAAAGCCTGACACTTTCACAGGCTGACCCGATAGCAGGGTCGGCGAGAAGCGCGCTTGATAGGCCGCCTGCACCGCCGCTTGCTGCAACAGTGGATGCCCCGATGTGGCCTTGGCCGAGGTCACTTTGCCGCTCTCGTCCACGATGATCGCGACGACGACCGTGCCTGAAGCGCGGGCGGCCTTAGCGATTGGCGGATACGGCGGCTGCGGCTTACTGATCGCCTTGCCGTTCAAAACGCCCTGCGAGATCGGCGCTTTCGGCTTGGGCGGAGGCGTCGGTTTCGGCGGTGGCGGCTCATCATCTTCCACCTTCACGACGGGGCCTGTGCCCGCGCCCGTACCCACCCCACCTGCGCCGGGGCCCACCGGGCCGATAGGCCCGCTCGGGCCGCCGACCGGATCAGAGTTACGACTGCTCAGCACCGCTCCGCCCGGCGGCACCGGCGGCACCCGACTCGCCACGTTCTCCACCTTTGACGGCACTTTGGTCGGATCGAGCGTACTAGCGACGAACTCGGTGCGGGTGGCCACTTCTTGCTGCTGCGTCGGCTTGGCTACCTCTTGCTTCTGCTGCTGCTCCGGTTGCTTTTCCTGTTGCTGCACAGGCACGGGCGCAACCATCGTCATCAGCTCAAGATTATCTTCGGGCAGGCTGTTGTTGTAGGTCACGACGCTGAGGATCGCCAAGCCAATGACGATCACGGAGTAGATGGCCAGCGTGACCAAGAAGAATGAGCCTTTGCGCGCAAGGTCATCCTTGTGCGAACCGGACTCGACTAAACTATCGAACATCTCTCATCCTCCCTCATCTAGTGCCAGCGGGTCGGAAATGCGAAAACGATCACCCGGTTAGATGTCACCGGCAAAGCGTTTGTTCCAAAACGTCGGCTGCCAAACAACCGCGCGGACGATTTAGTTGAACCTTAAACGTGGGGGCAGGCGGCGGACAGGTATGCGGGCGGTCGCTGTCTGCGCTAGGGCAGCAGGACATACGAGCGATTAACGCATCAGCCTGTCAAACGCCGTTCAGCCAACAAGCGCACAATGCATTCGCAGACACTTCGGCGTCACGAACGAGTGCGTTTGTAAAGCAAATAAATTGGCCAGCAACGCGTGCAGTCTATGTCGCAACGCGCGGTGAAGTCAAGGATAATTCGCCGCTAAATTCGTTATTTAATTACGAACTTTACGAACGTGCCGCGCCTTGCGAGCCGCGCGCGGCGGCCCGTGCTTTCGGCGCGGCCGCGCCGCGTTGCGCGGGGCCGCGCTGCGTTTGCCCGCCCGCCGTGCGCGGTGCGCTGGGCTGCATACGCGCCGGCTCCAGCCGCTGCTGCCACCAGACCATGATCGGACTGGCGATGGCGATAGACGAGTAAGTGCCGAAGATGATGCCGATCAGGAGGGCGACCGAGAAACCGAACAATACCTCGCCGCCGAACAAGACGAGCGCCAGCACCGACAGCAGCACCAATCCCGACGTGATGACCGTACGCGAGAGCGTCTGGTTGATCGAATCGTTCGTGATGTCGTAGAGCGAGTCGCGGCGACGCAGGCGCAAATTTTCGCGCACGCGGTCGAAGGTCACAATCGTGTCGTTGACGGAGAAGCCGACCAATGTCAGCAATGCCGCGATCACGGTCAGGCTGATCTCCCATTGGAAGATCGAAAAGATGCCGATGGTGACAAGCAGGTCGTGGAAGACGGCGATGACGGCCGCCGCGCCATAAGTCCACTCAAAGCGCAACGCGATATACACGAGGATGCCGACGAGCGCCAGCAGCGTGACGGCGACCGCTTGATTCCTGAGCGCCGCGCCCGCGACCGCGCCAACCGCGTCCGTGCCTACGATCTGGAAGGCATTACCTTCCGCCGGGAACGGCTGATTGTTCGGCACTTCAGGGCCGAACGTCGTCAACGCCTTGGCCACGCTCGCGCGCCCCGCGTCCACGCCCGCCTGTTGTTCGGGCGGCGTACTCGGCGTGGCTTGATTCGCTGCCTGTCCTTGCGTCTGCCCCGGTTGCGGGCTGGCGCTCGGCTGCGCCGGCAGCGGCGCATCCAAACGCGGCAACTTGATCAAATGCTCATCGGGTTTGTCTGTCACAGGCTGGATGACGGCCTCCGTCACGCCGGCCTTGTGCAGCGCGTCGCGCACCTCTTCGGCCGACGGGCGCTGTTTGAATTTGGCCGTGATGACTGTGCCGCCTTTGAAGTCCACGCCCAAATTGAACGGCGCGCGGCCCGTGGCGTAGCGCGCGACGGCCGAGACCATCCCCGCCAGCATCAACAGGATCGAGACCGTGATGAAGATGCGCCGGTTGCCCAGCCAATCAATGTTAGCGTTCTTGAATAATTGAACCATGATTCCAAAACCAGTGACGAGTGACGAGTGATGAGTGACGAGTTAAGCCATATGTTTTGCTTGTCACTCGTCACTCGTTACTCGTCACTGTTGTTAAATGCTGATCGTCTCCGGGCGATGACCGCGCCGATTCAGCACCCACATGAAGATCGTGCGCGAGACATAGACGGCCGAGAACAGGTTGACGAGCAAGCCCAACACGAGCGTGACAGCGAAACCGCGAATTGGCCCTGTGCCGAAGATGAACAGGAACAGCGACGAGACGATGGTCGTCACGTGCGTATCAATGATCGTCACGAACGCGCGGGCGAAGCCTTGATCGACGGCCGATAGCACAGTCTTACCCGTATGCAATTCCTCGCGTATGCGCTCGAAGATGAGCACGTTCGAGTCCACCGCCATACCGATGGTCAGGATGATGCCGGCGATACCGGGCAGCGTCAGCGTCGCGCCAAAGATGATGAGACCGGCCATCATCAAAATGATGTTCAGCAGCAGCGCGATGACGGCGTTCACGCCTGACCCGCGATAGTAGATGAACATGAACAGGATGACGAGCACCAGCCCGACGAGCGAGGCTCTAACGCCCGAACGGATCGAATCCGCGCCGAGGCTCGGGCCGACCGTGCGCTCTTCGAGATACTGAAGTGGCGCGGGCAACGCGCCCGAACGCAGCGTTAACGCCAAATCTTCGGCCGAATTTTTCGAGAAGCGCCCGCTGATCTCGCCGGAGTCCGTGATCTGCGATTTGATGAACGCGACGGATTTCACTTCGCCGTTTAGCACCACACCCATGTACTGGTTGATGTTCGCGCCCGTCCACTGCCCGAACTTGTCCGCCCCGCCCGGCTTGAGACCGAAGGTGATGCGATAACCGCCGCGCCCCGTCGCATCGTTGGCGATAGCCTGCGCCGTGCGCAACTCGCTGCCGTCCACGACCGGCGGCACGTCAACCACTACCCACTTCTTCGGTTTATTTTGCTCGGCTGTCGTGTTCGCGTTCGCACCCGCCGTCGTCGGCTCATCGCGCTCCGCATAAGCCAGCACCTGTTTATTAGGTGGCACGGTGCCGCCCAGCGACTGCACGGCTTCTTGTTCCGTCGTGTAGGTCTGCACGGGCTGTGGACTCGGCGGGCTGACGACGTGTACGAGGTCGAGTTTCGACGCTGTAACGAGCAGGTTCTTGACACGCTCAGGGTCTTGGATGCCGGGCATCTGCAAGAGTATCTGGTGCGAGTTCGCCCCGCCGTGGCGTTGCAAGAGCGGCTCGGCCACGCCGACCGCGTTGATGCGGCTATCAATAATCCGCATCGCTTGATCGACCGCTTGATCCGAGAGCGTGCGCTGCGCGTTCGAGGTCAACGACCAAGTGACGGCGTTGCCGGAGGTGGTCGCGCTCCAATCGTTCAGGTCAACTTTCTTCGGCACGGCGTCGCGCATATCCGTCACCTTGGCCGGATCGTTCGCCGTCAGCGTAAAGTTATAGTTGCCGTTGTCCGTGACCCACTTCACATCTTGCGCCTGATAGCCGGCGGCTTTGGCTGCGCCTTCAGCGGCGCGGGCGGTGTTCTGCGTCAGCGTCTTCAAAAACTCGTCGGTCTTAACCTGCATGACGAGGTGCGAGCCGCCTTTGAGATCGAGT
This sequence comes from Acidobacteriota bacterium, assembly GCA_031359515.1. GTDB lineage: Bacteria > Acidobacteriota > Blastocatellia > Pyrinomonadales > Pyrinomonadaceae > QHXQ01. The sequence goes on from JANMAD010000301.1 coordinate 17,181, forward strand.
CCGAGATGTATGTTCTCGGCCAGCGTCTGCTTGAGACCGGCGGGCGTGAAGTCGTGCGCTGTCGGGCGATGGCGCGGCCCGATCACCGCGTAGAGACCCGCGAGGGTGACGATGGCGATGATGATGGCCCGTTGCGTTAAATTCTTCTTCATCGTGTTTATTTCAAGGTTGCGCTTAAACTTTCGGCTCGTCCGTCTGCATACCGGCGACCGCGCCACGCGAGACTTCGAGCATGGACTTGTCCGCGCTCAAGATGACGAGCGAGTTTTCCCGCACGGACTTGACCGTGCCGATGATACCGCCATTCGTGACGATGCGGTCGCCGGCTTTCAGGTTCGCGACCGTCTCTTGCAGCGCGCGTTGCCGCTTACGCTGCGGAGCAATGATCAGAAAATAGAAGATGCCAAAGATCGCAATGTATGGGAGAAACCACAGAGTAGTCATTGAAGTAAGTATCGAGCCGTTAACTCAGTTTATTGATTCCGTGTGGCGCATACGCGCGACGAGGGGCGAAAGTCGCGCGAGCGGAGAAGAAAAGTCCGGCGACCGACGAGTGCCGGCCCCGTCACAACTTGCGGGCGCACTCACCCGACACCGGCGTTGTACCGCTCTAAAAACTCTCGCTGAAAATGCGCGTAATTACCAGACCGGATAGCTTGCCTCACGCGCCGCATCGTGTCAAGGAAGCACGCGAGATTGTGATGCGTCAACAAGATACTGGCCAGCATCTCGCCCGTCATATATAAATGACGCAGATATGCGCGCGAATGTCTTTGACAGACAGAGCAAGCGCAGTCTTCGTCGAGCGGGCGCGTATCGGTCGCCCAACGCGCGTTCTTGATGTTGAGTGGGCCGCGCGTGGTATACGCCTGTCCGTTGCGCCCGTTGCGCGTCGGCAGCACGCAGTCGAACATGTCCACGCCACGTGCGACACCCGCGAGCAAATCTTCGGGCGTGCCGACACCCATCAAATAACGCGGCCGCTCCGGCGGCATGCGCGGCGCGAGCAGTTCGATAGTGTCGTACATGACCGGCTTCTCTTCCCCGACGCTCAAGCCGCCGATGGCGTAGCCGTCGAACCCGATCTCGACCGTGCGCGCGAGACTCTCCAGCCGCAAGTCCGCGTGCGCCGCGCCTTGCACGATGCCGAACAGAGCTTGCGCGCCGTTCACCGCCGCATGATGCTCAAGCGTCGCGCCTAAGTCCGCGCCCGCGCGTTGCAGTTCATCAAAACGTGCGCGCGAGCGTGCCGCCCAACGCGCGGTCAATTCCATCGAAGCGCGTGTGACCTCGTGCGTCGCTTCGCCCGGCGCGCACTCATCGAACGCCATCACGATGTCCGCGCCGAGCGTCCCCTGCACTTCCATTGAGACTTCCGGCGACAGAAAACGCGCGCTGCCATCCACGTGCGAACGAAACTCGACGCCCTCTTCTTTCAACTTCCGCAGCGCGCCCAAGCTCCACACCTGAAACCCACCCGAATCCGTCAACAGCGCACGCTCCCAACCGATGAAGCGATGCAGCCCGCCGCACGCGCGCAGCACGTCCACGCCCGGCCGCAGCCACAGGTGATAGGTGTTGCCGAGAATGATGCGCGCGTCTAACTCCGCCGACTCAAGCGCGTCGAAGCGCGTGCCCTTCACCGTGCCCGCCGTCCCGACCGGCATGAACACCGGCGTCTCGATCAACGCGCGCCGCGTCTGCAACAACCCAACGCGCGCCTCGCCTTCCTGCGCGACGACCTGCCAACTGATTGCACACTCGCCCATAAGAACTTACGGCGCGGCGGGGCGCTCGCGGAGCAGATCATCGACGACCTCCATGCAGACAACCGGGAAGCGCGTCTCGATGCTCTCTTGCATCATCGTCTGCGCCTCAGCGTCGGCGAACTGCGCCCCCTGCATGCGCGCCCACGTCTGACTGTCGGGCCACTGCGCGTACGCCACCCACATCCCGTCTTCGGCCCGGTGCAGGCGCGACCCGCAACTGCCGAAGCGCCGTTGAATCTCAGCCGTCAGCCTGCGCCAGCCCTCGCGGAAACTAGGCTCCTGCCCAGGCTTCAACTGCCAGCGGTAAAGTGCAACGAACATAGCCACACCCGAGCCGACGCACCGCCTCGACGCGGTTAAGTTCTGTCGCCGGCTTACTTCCTCCGCTCGCCCTTGTGCCGTTCGATGATGCGGATCGGAGTCGCGAAGAAGTCGTACTCTTCGCGCAGGCGGTTGAGCAGATAGCGTTCGTAGGAGAAGTGCAAGCCGCCATGACCACCGGCGGTGAAGACGACGAAGCGCGGCGGGCGCACGCCGACTTGCGTGACGTAGCGCACGCGCAGACGCGAGCGGCCGCCTTTGACCGGCGCGACGGCCGTCGGCGCATGTGGCGCATCAATCGCGCGGGCAAAGAACTCGTTGAGTTGCGCGGTCGGGATACGCAAGTTGCGCGCACGATTGGCGTGCACGGCGAGCGGCAACAGGCGCGTCACACGTTGCCCCGACAATGCGGAGATGGTCACGACCGGCGCGTAGTCGAGAAACTTCATCTTGTCGCGCAAGTCGCGCTCGAACGCGGCGGGCGTGCCCGTCAATTTATCCGGCACAGCGTCCCACTTATTGACGGCGATGATGATCGAGCAACCGGCATCGACCGCATAGCCCGCGATGTTCGCATCGAGCGCGGTCACGCCCTCAATCGCATCAACGACGACGACCGCCACGTGCGCGCGTTCCAGACTGCGCCGCGCCATCACGACCGACAACTTCTCGGTCATCTCCTCCGTCTTGCCCTTGCGCCTTATGCCCGCCGTGTCAATCAAACGAAAGCGATGCGTGACGATTGCGGACTCGCTGTCAGCGCGCTCTGTTTCATCGCCAGCTAAAGTTTCCGATTTAAAATTTGAGATTTCAGCTTCGCTGCCTGCTTCCATCTCTTCGGGCCATTCCAACAGCGTGTCCACCGCATCGCGCGTCGTGCCCGGCACAGCCGAGACGATGACGCGCTCCTCGCCGAGCAGCCGGTTCAACAGCGACGACTTGCCCACGTTCGGTCGGCCGATGATCGCCAGCCGTATTTCACGTGATGTTGCGACTGCGTCACCTGTGCCTGCATCTTTGTCGAAATGCGTGATGACCACATCAAGCAGATCACCGACGCCGTCGCTATGCTCCGCTGAGACGGGGATCACATCCGCGAAACCAAATTTAAAAAACTCGCCCGCGTCGGCATCAAGCCGCACCGCGTCCGCTTTGTTCGCGGCGACGATGACCGGCTTACCCGTCCCGCGCAACAAGTGCGCCAACTCTTCATCAAGAGGCGTCTTGCCTGCGCGCACGTCCACGACCCAGATGATAGCAACCGCTTCTTCAATCGCCTGCGCCGCCTGCTTCAAGATGTTGAACGGGATGAGCGCGTCGTCATCGGGCACGATGCCGCCCGTGTCCACGACGGCGAAGCGGCGGCCCTGCCACTCGGCTTCGGCGTAGATGCGGTCGCGCGTGATGCCCGGCTCGTCGCCGACGATGGAGCGGCGCTCGCCCACCAGCCGGTTAAAGAGCGTTGACTTACCCACGTTCGGCCGCCCGACGATGGTCACGAGCGGCAACGCGCCGCGCGGCGACACAGTGCCCGTCGCCTCTGTTTCCTTCATGCTCATAATTATATGCCCGCGAGTCTAACGCGCGCCTCCAACAGTCGCAAGGAGGCACACTGCACAGAAACATCTTGCCTTACACGCGCCAGCGGGATTACTCTCTCGCTTGCACCTCGCGCAACACACAGGCGTAGCTACTCGCACGAATTTGGACAAGCGATGACACTACCTCACATCATGACGCGCATCCGTCAGGCAATCAGCCGCCGCGCGCACGACGACGCATCAACGCCCGCGCTCGCCGCGCATCTTGCGCTCGGACAGGCGGGCGAGGCGCTCGCGGCCGCGCATCTTGAGCGCGCGGGCTTTCAACTCGTCGCGGCGAACTTCAAGTTGCCGGTCGGGCGCAACACGCGCGGCGCGTTGGTCAATGCAGAGATCGATCTAATCGCTTACGAGGGCGCGACCCTTTGTTTCGTCGAAGTGAAGACGCGCCGCTCCGATTGGTACGCCGCGCCTGAAGCCAACGTTGACCTACGCAAGCAACGCCAAATCGCCCGTGCTGCCCGCGCCTATCGCCGCGCGTTCGGCCTCACAAGCGCGCCCTATCGCTACGATGTGGTCAGCGTCATAGTACCTGAGCCGACCGCCGACGAAGCCGCGCCCCTGCCCCGCGTCGAACTGCTCCGCAACTTCTGGACGGACGCGAAATTCCGCAAACGCAATTGGGCCGATGCCTACACGAACTAAATCAAACGATGAAAGTTTAGGGCAACAGAGCAAAGCTATCCACGAAACCACACGAACCGACACGAACATTCATCTGTTTTGCTTCGTGTCGTTTCGTGTGGTTTCGTGGATAAATGTTTTTCACTTTCCGTGCCATTCCTATGAGCCTCGATTTGCTGCGCTCACCGCAACAGCCGTCCACCCAACCGGCCCGCTAGCGCATGGCCGCGCAGATGTTTAGAATACGCGGTGCGACATGCGCGCAGCCAAGCGGTGCTTGGCCAACTTGCGTGTGCCCGTTCTGTCGAAGGTCAACGAGAGTCATTGATGCCGCCAACTAGAGAGCAAGAGTCTGCCAGCGCGCCCGCGCCGCCCACGTCTGCCCCTGCCCCGGCCGCTGAATTTAAGTTTTGGGCCTTTATCAGCTATAGCCATGCGGACGAAGCGTGGGCGCGCTGGCTGCATCAGAGCCTTGAGACTTACAGAGTGCCGCGCCGGCTCGTCGGGCGACAGAGCGCTTACGGGACTGTGCCGCGCCGCGCGTTCCCCGTCTTTCGTGATCGCGATGAACTGCCCGGTTCAGCCGATCTCGGCGGCACGCTGCAAGATGCTCTGCGCCGCTCGCGCACTTTGATCGTGATCTGCTCGCCGCGCTCAGCCACGTCGCATTGGGTGAACGAAGAGATCAGACAATTCAAGGCGCTGGGCCGCGAGGAGCACGTCCTCTGTCTGATCGTTGACGGCGAGCCGAACGCGAGCGACAAGCCGGAACTGGGGCTGCTTGAATGCTTCCCGCCCGCACTGCGTTTCCGCGTCCGCGCCGATGGGCAGGTGACGGACGAACGCACCGAACCTATCGCGGCCGATGCGCGCGAAGGGCGCGACGGCCGCGCCAATGCCAAGCTCAAAGTGTTGGCCGGCATTCTCGGCGTCGGCTACGACGAACTGCGCCAGCGCGAACAGATGCGGCAGCGGCGGCAACGACTGCGGCTGGGCGCGGGTGTGCTGGCCTCACTGCTCGTGTTCGCCTTCGTCTATTTGCTGATGGCTGATAAGGGCCTGAGTATTCCGGGCGGCGAACACGTACGGACGATCATTGATCGGCACGACGCCTCTGTGTTGCGCCGTGTGCCGAGTAGCGCAGAGATTCAGCGCGCAGCCGCGGGCGCACGCCGCGAATTATTTGTCGCCCTCGGTCAATCGCGCACCGGCGATGGTTTGCTCGAGCAGACGCTCAAGCCAAACGAGAAACCGAATCCCGAAGTGTGGAGTCATTCGCAATCGCTCTTTGCAATGTTCCGCACGCCGGAGGCGAGCGACGCGGAGTTGCGCACGCTGCTGCCGAATCTGGAAGCGCCGTTCGCGCCGAACCTGCCGGTCGAAGTCGGCGGCGTGAAGTACGGCTGGATCAGTCATTTCGGCGACACGGACACGTTGGCCGAGCCGGCCCTCTGGACGACCGCGGCCCTTGCGGCCGCGCTCGCCCGCCCGCACCTACTCGACGACGCCGAACGCCAACGCATGCTCGCACATCTGGCTTACACGCAGGAGGCACTGCAACTTTATCGCCTGCGCGACGATGGCGGGTGGAACATGTTCCCGCGCCAGAAAGCGGCCGACGATGCGAACCCTTACACGACGACACTCGCCCTGCTCACGCTGTTGGAATTGAAGCGCGCGGGCGTGCCGTGGGAAGGCAGCGCCACACGGCGCGACGAGCTATTGCGCCGGACAGCGCAGTGGTTGATTCGCCACTATGACGCGACGAATGATCCGCCGGGCTGGCAAGGCACAGGCGAGGCTGCGGGTGAGACCTACGACGGGCTGACACTGCAAATTTATGCGCTCTTGCTGCGCGCACAGGCGGAAGCCGATGTGTCCGTCCCGCCGGCCATCCTCGCCCAGATTCCCAAACATCTGGCGCAATGCGCCATCCGCGACTTCAGTTTCCCTGTCAGCCGCGCGGAGTTCTCTGCCGTCTGTCTTGATGCCAACAACCATGAGTACACAGGCAAAGAGAGCGTCGGTTTTCTCTGGCATCCGTGGGCGATGGCGGCCGCGCAAGAGTGGTTGTTGTGGGCCGAGCAGCACAACGTGCCGCGTGAGGAGCGCGTCCGTGTGCAACGCGCGCTGGGGCACATGGTCGTGACGCTCGGCGACGACGCTGTCAAACGGGCCAGCGTCACCTGGACGTTCATTCCCGCTGAGACTCTCTACGGTTTTTCAGAACTCCGACCGCGCTGAGGCAGACAGTCTGCGCGCTGTAAGTTACGGCAGCGCGGCGGTCTTCTGTTCCGGCGTACGCGGGCCGGCGTGCTTCACATATTTATCGAACCAGTTGATCATTTCGTACAGCACATGCTCGGTTGATTCGCGCGCCGCGTAACCGTGCGCTTCGAGCGGGAGGATGACGAGGCGCACCGTGCCGCCCGTGCCGCGTATGGCCGCGTACATGCGCTCGGACTGGATCGGGAACGTGCCTTGATTGTTGTCCGCCTCGCCGTGAATCAACAGGATCGGCTCTTTGATCTTGTCGGCGTACATGAAGGGCGAGACCTTCACGTACATGTCGGGCGCTTCCCACAGGATGCGCCGCTCGCTCTGAAACCCGAACGGCGTCAGCGTGCGATTGTACGCGCCGCTCCGCGCGATGCCGGCGCGGAACAGATCAGAGTGCGCTAAGAGATTCGCGGTCATGAACGCGCCATAAGAGTGGCCGCCAACGCCCACGCGCTCACGATCAGTCACGCCCAACTCGACCGCCTTATCAATCGCCGCCTGCGCGCTCATCACGATCTGATCGATATATGTGTCGTTGACCGTCTGCGGATCGCCGACGACCGGCATCGTCGCGTTGTCCAGCACGGCATAACCTTCGAGCAGAAAGAAGAGATGCGACGGCCCCACGATGCTCGTGTAACGCTGCGCCGAGCCGGAGACTTGGCCGGCCGTGGCGGCATCGTTGAACTCAAGCGGGTAGGCCCAGACGACCGTCGGCAGTCGCGTGCCCTCCTTGTAATCTGGCGGCAGATACAAAGTGAACGAGCATTGCACGCCGTCTTTACGTTTGTAGGTCACGAGCCGTTTCGTGATGCCGCGCAACTGCGGCGTCGGATCGGGAAAGTTAGTGAGCGGCTTGGCGACCGATGCGTAGAGCGGCTCTTGCATGATGCTGCCGGGCGCACGCGCGGGCGGCGCGGACATGTCCTGCAATTCAGCCAGCGTGGTGCGGATAAAGTAGTTCGACGGCTCGGTCGGCGTATCGCGTTGCGTGATGAACTGCGTGCCGTTGTCTTTCAAGAGCGCGACGAACGTCTCATAACTTTTATTGTCGCTGCGGAACAAGCGCACGGTCTGCATTGACTTCAAGTTGAGCGCGTCGAGAAACGGCCGGTCGCCGGCGGGCGATGCGCCCGTGCCGGCCAAGTAGATGCCGTCGCCGCTTTGTATGATGCCGCGCTGGCCGTTCGGCATGAGGCGTGTGACGGGTGTGCCCGGATCGCCGTAGCGATCCTGCGCGTTGCGCTGCCAGATGACGCGCGGTTGTTCTGTGCTGGTGTCGGCGTGCAACATGATGGTGCGGCGCACGCGCGTGTCGCGATCATAATCGGAGATGAACGCGAGGTCGGCGCGCTCGCCCCACAGCATACCGGCGAAACGCTGCTCGGTTTTAATCAGTTCGGCGGGCTGCGCGTTGAACGGCGCGGCGAGCGTCCAGATGCGATCACGAAACGGCGCTTTCTGTTTCGGGTCGCCCTTGTCCAATGCCTCGACCCAGACGAGCGTCGCGGGCGCGCTCGGTCGCCACGTGTATGCGCGCGGCCCTTCGGGCACACCGCCAATCGGCACTTGATCCGCGAGCGGCAGACTCGCCAGCTTATGCACAACCTGTCCCTTCATGTCCCACACTTCGACCTCTTTGGGGAAATCGTCCACCGGGAACAGATAACTGAACGGCCGGTGCGCACGCGCCACGAGCAATAGCTGACCATCGGGCGCGGGATCGATCTGCTCGAAGATGGCGGGCTGCCCCACTTTCGTCGTCTTACCGCTCGCCGCGTCCACGAGCGCGAGTTGCGCCGTCGCGTAATACTCGAACTGCTCCTCGTCATAAGGAGTCTTCAGCAAGTCCTCGTAAGTGGGCAGCGCGCCGGCCCGCCCCACGCTCTCCTGTATCACCGGCTCGCGCGGCACGTTCGACGCGGGCGCGAGCGGCGCACGCCCGGGCGGCACGAGTTGCACGACGAGCGTGCGACTGTCCGGCAGCCATTGGAGCGGCTCGCCATAGACGGCATTGAGGCGCACGTTCTTGAGTTGCTTGATCTGCCCCGTCGCGCTGTCGCCCGTCCATAGCTCTATGCCTGTGGGCGTCGTGTTCATAAAAGCGAAGCGCCCACCGTCCGGACTCCAACGCGGGAGACTGATCTGCGCGCCGGCAGGCAGCGCGACTTTCACCTCCGCGCCGTCGCCAACAGACTTGAGCGCAAGCGCTACGTAATACGTGGCGCGATGCGGCCCCATCGTGTTCGGGTTGATGCGCAAGCCCGCGAGCCTAAGCATCGGCTGCGCGAGATCGCTGATCGGCGGATAACGCACACCCGTGGCCAGCAGCAACAGATCGCGCTTGGGGCTAAGGGACGCGCTTGGTGTGACCGGCGCGCTCAAGACATCGAGGACGGCCTGCGGCGGTTTGCGATACGACTGTGCGAATGCATTTGTGCTACCAAACAACAGGCAGATGACGAGCGACAACAGCGAGCGTGACGTGCGCATGGGCTTCTCTCTCCTCGGTCAGGTGGCCGCGAACTTTTGAATTTGTTTAAAAAGTCCCGGCAGGGACGACGGCGACAACACTTTCCAGACAGCTTCGTTTGTGCGACGAGTGTTGCAAGCAGGGACGCGAGAGAAGTTAAGCACGCGTAGTCGGATTGTCAAACGAATGCGCGCCCACGCGTTGCGGCACATTTGCCGGCGTGCGCGCCGCGCCCACTTGACAACGGGCGGGCGATGCATAAAATTGTCTCTCGCTTACGCGGGAGTAACTCAGTGGTAGAGTGCGACCTTGCCAAGGTCGAAGTCGCGAGTTCAAATCTCGTCTCCCGCTTGTTTGAACCGGATGAGGGCGGAGGGATGAGGGATGAAAAGGAATGGCCTACTTCATCCCTCATCCCTCCGCCCTCATTCCCTTTTTCCGGCGGCGTAGCCAAGTGGTAAGGCAGAGGTCTGCAAAACCTTTATTCGTCGGTTCGATTCCGACCGCCGCCTTTTTAGAATCAATAAGTTACGGGCAGCCCAGAGGCTGCCCGTAGTCGCTTGTGTGCCTATAGTGTGCCAAAGTTCGCAAATCAGGATTTATTCCCGCACCTCCTACGGAGGCAGTAGTCGCGGCGCGATACTTTGTCGCTCATGGCCGCGACTCTACCGCTATTTCAAGGAACTGGCGACCTATAAGCTCAGTTCTGCGTAAGTCCTAATTATGAAAAGAAACACTGTTCCTGCGTCTGTGTTGATGGCAACGTGTCTCGCCGTTGTGGCTGTGTTTTGTGCGGAAAGCAAAGCGCAAAACATTCAGCCACAGATGCCGCAAAAGGCAGAGCTTTATGTGCAAACCGGTCATACCTTCGGGGTCAATGCGGTCGCGTTTTCGCCCAACAGCAAAACGCTTGCTTCGGGCAGTTTCGACAACACGATAAAGTTTTGGAACACAGAGACCGGGCAGGAACTCAGAACACTCGCGGGCCATACCAAAAGTGTTCAGGCAGTCGTTTTTTCAACCGACGGCAGAACGCTCGCTTCGGGCAGCGCGGACAAAACAATAAAGTTATGGAACGCAGAGACCGGACAAGAACTGAGAACGCTCGCGGGCCATACTAGTGATGTCTATACAATCGTGTTTTCGCCCGACGACAAATTCATTGCTTCTGGCAGCAGGGACAAAACAATAAAGCTGTGGCGCGTCGAGACCGGGCAAGAACTCAAAACGCTCGCCGGAAACATAGTCGCATTCGCGCCCGACGGCAAAACCCTCGCGTCGGCGGGAGATGAGGACAACGACATAAGGTTGTGGAACGTCGAGACGGGCCAAACAGTTAGAACATTCTCAGGGCATACCAATGTGATCAAGTCTGTCGCGTTCTCACCCGACGGCAAAACCCTTGCCTCGGGTAGTTTCGACAACACGATAAAGTTGTGGAACGTAGCGACCGGCCGAGAGGTTAAAACGCTCGCAAAGCATAGCGATGTTGTCGAGTCAGTGGCGTTTGCACCCGACGGTAAAACTATTGCTTCGGGCAGCGGTGACAACACGATCAAGTTGTGGCAGGTGGCGACGGGCCGCGAACTGAGAACGCTCGCAAAGCACTCCGACATTGTCAATTCAGTCGCTTTTGCACCGGACGGGAAAACGCTCGCTTCGGGCAGCGAGGACAAAACAATAAAGTTGTGGAACGTAGCGACCGGGCGAGAACTCAGAACGCTTTCAGGCCATATCAGTAATGCCTACGCACTCGTGTTTGCACCGGACGGCAAAACTTTTGCTTCGACGGGCAGCGGCTCGGATACCACGATCAAGTTGTGGCAGGTGGAAGTTGGGCAAGAACTCAGAACGCTCGCGGGGCACACCGGTTTTGTGCGTTCAGTCGCTTTCTCATTCGACGGCAAAACGCTCGCATCGGCGAGTGATGACAAAACAATAAAGTTGTGGAGCGTGGAGACCGGACAAGTACTGAGAACGCTCGCTGGCCACACCGATGTGGTCAATTCAGTGGCGTTCGCGCCGGACGGTAAAACCATCGCTTCGACGAGTGATGACAAAACAATAAAGTTGTGGAGTGTGGCCACGGGCCAACTACTTAGCACCCTGTCCGGCCATACCGACATCGTCCGCGCAAGCGCGTTCTCGCCCGATGGTCAAGTCCTTGCTTCGGTGGGAGGACATGCGGACTCCACGATCAAGTTGTGGAGCGTGGCAACGGGCCAAGAAATAAGAAAGCTTTCAGGGCATACTAAATGGGTCTTTTCAGTTGCGTTCGCGCCGGACGGCAAAACCCTCGCTTCGGCGAGTGAGGATAAAACAGTAAAGCTGTGGAGCGTCGAGACCGGGCAAGAGCTAAGAACATTGTCCGGCCATAACAGTGCGGTTTTTTCAGTGGCGTTCGCGCCCGATGGCAAAATCATTGCTTCGGGCAGCGAGGACAAGGCGATCAAGTTGTGGCGCGCAGAGACGGGCCAACTAATCAAATCGTTTGCCCCGGATGACCCGGACAGCATGCGCGAAGTCTTCTCGGTTGTGCCTGATTATCGGTTCATTAATTATGAGCCGATTAGAAAAGACGGACGATTTCAAATCAGGCGCGGGGACAATGAGAAGATCGATGTGTATGCGGTGAACACGGGCAAACTGCTGGCTAGTCTGATCGCTGTTGACACCATCGACTGGGCTGTTGTTCTGCCTGACGGGCGATTTGACGGCTCGCCAAATGCGTGGAAGCTACTCTCATGGCGGTTGAGCGATAGACTCTATGATATTGCTCCCATCGAAGCGTTCTTCAATGAGTTTTATCGGCCCGGTTTGCTGCAAGACATTTTCGCGGGCAGAAACATCGAGCCGCCGACGCGCGACATTGCCACGATTGACATCAGGCAGCCTGAAGTAAACGTCGTGCTGGCAGACGCGACGCAAAACGTCGCGAACGTCACGACGCGCCAAACCACCATCAACATAGAAGTCAAAGACGCGCCGGCAGACAAGCGGCGCAGAACAACCAGCGGCGCAAAAGATGTCCGGCTGTTCCGCAACGGTGCGCTGGTTAAGTTGTGGCGCGGCGATGTGCTCAACGGCAAGCAGTCGATCCCACTAACGGCCACAGTGCCGCTTGTGGCCGGCGACAATACCTTTACGGCTTACGCCTTCAATAATGAAAACGTTAAATCGAGCGATAGCGAACTAATGGTCGAAGGTGCGGATGCGCTCAAGCGCAAAGGCACGGCGTACATTCTGGCCATTGGCGTCAACGAATATGCCAACAGTCAATACAATCTGCGTTACGCGGTCGCCGATGCGCAGGCTTTCACCGCCGAGGTGCAGCGCCAGCAGGAGGCGCTCGGGCGTTACGCGCAGGTGGAAGTTATGACACTGCTGGACAGTGCGGCCACGAAGGCTAATGTCCTGCGTGCGCTCGCACAGTTAGCCGCTAAAGTCCAACCAGAGGACGCGGTGGTTATCTATTACGCCGGGCACGGCACGGCGCAGGGTAACCGCTTCTATCTCATCCCGCACGACCTCGGCTATACCGGCGCAAGAGACAAGGTGGACGCCGCCGGGCTACAGCAAGTGCTTGCACATAGCATCTCAGATGAGGAACTTGAGGCGGTCTTCGAGCGCATAGACGCCGGGCAACTGCTCATGGTGCTCGACGCCTGCAACTCCGGGCAGGCGCTCGAAGCGGAAGAGAAGCGGCGCGGCCCGATGAACTCGAAGGGGCTGGCGCAGTTAGCTTACGAGAAGGGCATGTACATCCTGACTGCGGCGCAGAGTTTTCAGGCAGCGCAGGAGGCGGCGCAGGTCGGGCACGGGCTACTGACCTACGCGCTCATCGAAGAAGGCTTGAAACAGGGGGCCGCGGACAGCGAACCTAAGGACGGGCAGATCGGCATCAGAGAATGGCTGGACTATGCCACGGGACGTGTGCCACAGATGCAGGTGGCGAAGATGAAGGCGGCGCGCGGGCTAGGCCTCAACCTTTCGTTTAAGGAGGAAGAACGCGGGCTAGAGGTTGAGCGGCGGAGTGGGCAACAGCCGCGCGTCTTCTACCGCCGTGAGCTTGAAGTCAACCCGCTGCTCATCGCCACCCCGCCACCGGCAAGTTCCGGGAACAACTAGCCACGCTCATTGTTATTTAGAAGCTGTTTGAAAATCTTAGCTCCGTAGGAGCAGGATGTTTGTAGCTCGGCGGCATCTGCTGTCAACCCAGCTCCGTTAGGAGCGTAATGTCAACATGTCGCTCTTAACGGAGCTGCGGCGGTTATAAAAATCGCGCGACTGCAAACATGCCGTCCCTAGCGGGACTTGGCCAACAGCTTCTTAGCGTCGCTCACTATGTCGCGCCGCTGACTCGCGCCGGCCCGCGTTCACAACTTATCCAGTTCTGCATACGCGGGGTCAGGTTGCCCGAAGCCCTGATTGCGTTGAGCGCGTTCGACGCAGGGCAACTCGCGCCCCTTGAAATAATGGTAGAGACCCGGCAGGTTGGCGAGCGGCAGCGAGTAGCCCTCGCCGCCGTGATTGAACAGCAACGTCTCGACCCCGCGTGCGCGCAAGCCCAACATCATCTCGGACGCGCCCTCGATGCTTAGCACCATAGTCGCGATGTCGTCATCCGGGCCATACTGCTGCAACTTGGCGAAACGCTGCGCCGCGTAATGATCGGTAAACGCCATGACCGAACTGCGCCCGTCAATCGGGCACACAATCGGCAACATGCTGTCGCCGCGCGAGAGAAACAACCACGACGGCAGCCGATAGGTCGCGCTCCACAACACATCCAGTTCGGCCCGCGCGCCATTGCTCAGCCGCGAGTTGCGCGCCAATGCCTCGAACGCGGAGGCTTCCGGCCCACCCGGCGTCGGATTATCCTCGCTCAACGGCGTCCCATCCGCGCCGCAGAAACGCGCCGCCGCCGCAAACTCTTTGCCGCACACACCACACCGCTTCATCTTTGTCCGTTGCCCTCCCTGAATTGATAAATGCACGCGCCCGCGCAGTATAACCGGACCATAATGCGCTGCACCAGCCAGAGCGATGCCTACAGGTCTATCTATGATTACTATGTACGTGGCAGACATAAATGATAGACTCTCACCGCAAAACTTACCACCCGACAGTTGGAGCGAGGTTCCCCCACTTCCTCCTTGTGCCCTTGGTCAATTGCTCTCGCGGCAATTATGTAAAGGATTTGCGCAGCTTTCGTGTAAAGCAGACAGGCAGGCAAGCGTTATGAAAATCTTACTCTATAATCCCGACAACGGCGTGACGCGCAACTTCATGCCACACCTCTGGATGTTCTTGCTCAAGACGCTCACCCCGCCCGGTCATGAGGTGCTGCTGATCGACGGCAACGCGCGGCCCATGAATGAAGCGGAATTAGTGCGCTTCGCCTTGGAACAAGAGGTCGCACTGGTCGGCATCGGCGCGATGACACGAATGATCGCGCGGGCCTATCGCATGGCCGATGCGTTGCGCGCGGCGGGCATAAAAGTTGTCATGGGCGGCCCACACGTCACCGAAGTGCCTGATGAAGCGCTCGGGCGTGATGGCGGGCCGCGCCATGCCGACGCCGTGGCCTTGGGCGAAGCCGATGAGACGTGGCCGCAGATCGTCGCCGACGCAGCGCGCGGGCAACTCAAGGAGACCTATTCGCCTGTTGATGCCGCCGGCAAAGAACGCAAACCACCACTGCAACCCTACCCGGTCATCCCGTGGGAGACATTTGACCTCGAACAGTTCGACATGATGCCGAAGGCCGTGCGCCCTTTATTGAAGCGTTATGGCTCGGGCTGGGAATCAATCCACATCATTCCGATGGAGTCGGGGCGCGGCTGTCCTTACGGCTGCGAGTTCTGCACCGTGACCGGCTTCTTCGGCGATTCGATTCGCTTCCGGTCGAATGAGAGCGTGGTCGAAGAGATGTTACGGATCAAACGACACGCCCGCAAGAACCGCAAACAGGTCATCGTCTTTTTCATCGACGACAACTTCGCCATCAACATGAAGCGCACGAAGTCGCTGTTAAGAGACATTATCGCGGCCGGCGCGCAACTGCCGTGGATGGCCCAGATCAGCGCCAACCTGTTGCGTGATGAAGAGCTCGTGGATTTGATCGCGGCGGCGCACGGTAAGTGGATTTTCATCGGCATGGAGTCAATCGACCCGACCAACCTCGCCGATGTGAATAAGAGTTTCAACAAGCCGCACGAGTATGCCACGGTGCTCAACCGGCTCGCGCAACGCAACATCTACGCGGTCACTTCGTTTATCATGGGCCTGGATAACGATACGCCGGGCGTAGCCACACGGACGCTAGAGCAAATCGAGAGTTGGCCGCCCGGCTTGCCTGTCTTCGGGCAACTCACGCCGTTCCCCTCGACCCCGCTCTATGCGCGCTTGGCGGCGGCGGGCCGGCTGACGCGGCCGAAGCACTGGCTGGAATTTGCCCCCTACCAGATGGCCCACACGCCGTTGAAAATGACGATTCCACAGACGCAAGCGGAACTCGATCAGGCGTGGGCGCGCTCATACAGTCCAGAGCGCAATGAGCAGGCCTTGGCCGCGATTAGCGATCACTCCATGAATTATCGCGTGACGCACCTCGTCATGCGCCTCTTCTTTCGCGGCATCTACTTTCCGCAGATGAACAAGCGCGCATGGATGAAAGTGATCGCGCAGAACCGCCGGCCGATTTTCCGACTTGTCGGGGAAGGGATCAGTAAATGGCGCAATGGCCGATCTGCTGTGTGACCGCTTCAAAGTAAGGAGCAGACATTCATCATAGGAGTGTCTATGCGTTTAGCCAACACCCGGCGCAACCGTTTTTCCGCGCTCGCTTATGTCCTCCTCTGCCTGGTACTCGCGCAACCGGCGACGCCCGGCGCGGCCGTTGCGGTCACCCCGTCGCGCTACAACGGGACGGGCCGCGAGGTGATGCTGCAAGGCTTCCACTGGACTGCCTACGACCCGACCAAGAACGGCAACAAGCATTGGTATCGCATCATCGCCGAGAATGCACAGCCGATCCGCGCCGCCGGCTTCGACCTCGTCTGGTTTCCGCCGCCCTCGCGCAGCGCCGCCGGCGACAACAGCTATCTGCCGACCGAGTGGCTCACGCTCGACAACAGCTATGGCAATAAGGACGAGCTTAAACAAGCGGTCGCGGCCCTCAAGCCCACGCTGGCCTTGTGCGACATCGTCATCAACCATCGCTGCGGCAGCGCGACGGGCGGGGCTGATTTCACCAGTCCCGCCTTTGGTAACGCTGTCCAGAACCGCGCGGGCGTCGTCGCCGGTGATGATTGCAACTGCGGCACGGGTCACGCCGAAGAGCGGCACAATAACGGCGACGCCTGCGAGGGCAACGAGGCCGGGCGCGATCTGGATCACATCAACCCACGTGTGCAGGCCAAGGTCAAAGCGTTCCTGCGGATGTTGCAGCAAGAGATCGGCTTCGCCGGTTGGCGCTACGATCAGGTGCGCGGCTACAACGGCGCGCACATCGGCACGTATAACGACGCCACGCGACCTGTGCTCTCCGTCGGTGAATATTGGGACGACAACGCGCAGAAGGTGGTGGACTGGGTGGACGAGACCGGCGGCAAATCCATGGCCTTCGATTTCCCCACGCGGGCCGCGCTCGTAGCGGCCACACGCAACGGCGACTACAGTAGGCTAAAGACGCTCGCGGGCAAGCCGCCCGGTCTCATCGGCTTGTGGCCGGAGATGAGCGTCACCTTCATCGAGAACCACGACACCGAGCCGGTGCGCGACGAAGGCAGCAAACGCTTTCCCGATAATAAAATTATGCAGGGCTACGTCTATATCCTCACGCACCCCGGCATCCCGTGCGTCTTCTGGCGGCACTTCTTCGATCAGGGCGCGGCACAGAGGGCGCAGCTCATAAAGCTCATTGCCCTGCGCAAGCAGGCCGGCATCACGAGCCGGAGCAACGTCTTTATCGAGCCGGACACGCAGGGCAAGTACGCGGCTATCATCAACGACAAAGTCGCGATGAAGCTCGGCCCCGCCGCGTGGTCGCCGCCGGGCGCAGGCTGGCAACTCGCGCTCGACGGCCCGGACTATGCAGTGTGGACCAGATAGTCGTGCTTAGTTATCTTTCGCG
>JANMAD010000382.1:0-3341 GCA_031359515.1 Acidobacteriota bacterium
CTTGCCCGCTATGAGCGCGCTAGCGCGAACAAGTGGACTAGCCTGTCGGCTCGTATGCGGGCAAGATGCCCGCGCTCCCGGCGTTATGCGCACCAGTTGCCGCCGCAGGATGCGGCGCGCTAGAATGCGCGCACAGTTTCCACAGTTCCCCTTTCATTGACGAACAAGCTGGGTTGGGCCGCGCCGGTATATCTGCCGTGCGGCAGCGATCCTGAGAGCCTGCCCTGTGTGTGGAGGAGGAAAGTCACCATGAAGAAATATCGTCTGCTCGCGCTGGCGCTTGTCGCCGCCTTGCTTGCGCCGTCCGCTGCGCTGGCGCAGAAGCGCACCGCGCCGAAGAATGCGCCCGCCGCCGCGCTCGCGCCCGGCAACCCGCTGCCGCCGATCAATGTCACCGAGTACAAACTGGCGAACGGCTTGCGCGTGTTGCTGCATGAAGATCACTCGACGCCCATCGTCGGCGTCAATCTTTGGTATCACGTCGGCTCGAAGAACGAGACGCCGGGCAAGACCGGCTACGCGCATCTGTTCGAGCACATGATGTTTCAAGGCTCGAAGAATTACGACGACGACTATTTCAAACCGATCCAAGAAGCCGGCGGCACGCTGAACGGCTCGACCAATCCCGACCGCACGAACTACTTCGAGATCATGCCGTCGAACTTCCTTGAGTTAGCGCTCTTCATGGAAGCGGATCGCATGGGCGGACTGCTCGACGTGCTGAACGAAGCGAAGCTCACCAACCAGCGCGACGTGGTGAAGAACGAGAAGCGGCAGAACTATGACAACCGCCCTTACGGTCTCATCGGCGCGAAGATCAACGAGACGCTCTATCCGAAGGAGCATCCTTATCACTGGCTGACCATCGGCTCGCTCGACGACTTAACCAAAGCCTCGCGCGAGGACATCAGCGACTTCTTTCGTCACTACTACACGCCCAACAACGCGAGCCTCAGCATCGCCGGCGATTTCAATCCGCAACAGGCGCGGCAATGGGTCGAGAAATACTTCGGCCCCATCGCGCGCGGGCCTGAGTTGCCGCCGCTCAATCCGCCGCAGCCGGTCGTCTCTGCGCTGAAGCGCGTGGAGTTGGAGGATCGCGTCGCGCTGCCGCGTATCTATCTGGTCTGGCCTTCAATGGCGCAGTACACCGGCGACGAGGCGGCGACCGACACGCTCGCTACCATCTTAGGCGGCGGCAAATCGTCGCGCCTCTACAAGACGCTCGTCTATGAGCGGCAGATCGCGCAGGACGTGTTCGCCTTCAACAACACGGGCGAACTGGCGGGTCAGTTGCAGATCGTCGCGACGGCCAAGCCCGGCAAGACGCTCAGCGAATTAGAAGGCGCGATCAACGAAGAGGTCGAGAAGATCAAGCAAGAGCCGCCCACGACCGAAGAGCTTGAGCGCGCTTATAACGCGCGCGAGTCCGCCTTTATCTACAGCTTGCAAACCGTCGGCAGCAAAAACGATCAGCTCAATCAGTACGCCACATTCCTCAATCACCCCGACTACTTTCAAGCAGACCTCGCGCGTTATCGCTCGGTCGCGGCCAAAGACGTGCAGCGCATGGCGCAGCAGTACCTGACGGACAAGCGTCTGGTCTTTAGCGTCACGCCGCGCGCGAAGGGGCGGACTGGTGGGAACGAGCCTGCGCCTGAAGCACCGGCGAAGGCCATTGCTGCGGCGCAGCAACCCGCCGGCGCGCAACCGGCCGGTGGTGGCGATAAGCCTGCCGGCGCGCAAGCCGTGACCAAGACCGAGGCGCGGGCAACGACACCGGCCGGCTCTGCGCCGCCGCAGATGGCCGCGCCCGGCGGCGGCGAGAAGAAGCGCGACGCAGCCGCACAGGCAGCAAGTCAAGCGCGTCTGCCCAAGCCGACGGCCGATCCGACTTTGCGTATGCCCGTGCTGCAACGGCGCAAGCTCTCGAACGGACTCGAAGTCTTAATCGTCGAGCATCACGAGTTGCCGGTCGTCACGATGAATCTGGTGCTCAAGGCGGGCGGGGCGACTGATCCGTCTGGCTCGGCCGGGCTGGCGAGCATTACCGCCGACTTGCTGGACGAGGGCACGAAGACGCGCAGCGCGCTGGAAATCTCGGACGCGCTCACCTCTATCGGCGCACGCGTCAGCACCGGCGCGGGGTGGGACGCGACCAGCGCCGATCTGCTCACCTTGACGCGCCATCTTGATCGCGCGCTCGACATCTATGCTGATGTCATCACCAACCCGATGCTCGATGCGACCGAGTTCGGGCGCGTGCGTGCGCGCCGCCTAGCCTCTCTGCAACAGCAGCGCGACGACTCCAACGCCATCGCCAACGTCGTCTATTCGTCGCTGCTTTACGGGCGCGAGCATCCTTACGGTCATCCGCTCGGCGGCAACGAACAATCGCTCGCGGCTCTCTCTGAAGGCGATGTGCGTCGCTTCTACGAGAACTATTACCGGCCGAACAATGCCGCGCTCGTCGTCGTCGGCGATGTCACGCCCGCGTCCATCGTGCCGAAACTTGAGCGCGCGTTCGCCGGTTGGAAGCGCGGCAACGTGCCGGCCGCCGTAGATGTCAACACGCAACCGCCGGCGCGCGATCACGCGACGCTCTACATCGTGGACAAGCCCGGCGCGGCGCAGTCCGTCATACAGATCGGCCAAGTCGGCGTCGCGCGCTCGTCGCCCGACTACTTCCCTTTGCTCGTCATGAACTCGATGCTCGGCGGCGCGTTCGTCTCGCGCATCAACCTGAACCTGCGTGAAGACAAAGGCTACACCTACGGCGCGCGGTCTTCGTTCGATTACCGGCGCGGCGCGGGGCCCTTCACGGCGAGCGCGGGCGTCTTCACGAACGTCACGAAAGAGTCGGTCGCGGAATTCATGAAAGAGTTGCGCGGCATACGCGGCGAGATTCCGGTGACGGACAAAGAGTTGACCTACTTCAAGCAGTCGCTCATACGCGGCTTCCCGCGCAGCTTCGAGACGCCGGATCAGATCGCGAATCGCTTGACCGACGTGGCGCTCTACGGCTTGCCGGACGACTACTTCAACCACTACACCGCGCGCATCAACGCCGTCACACGCGCCGACATCGAGCGCGTCGCCACACGCTATCTCGATCCGGGGCGCATGGCGATCCTCGTCGTCGGCGACCGCAAAACGATTGAGCCGGGCTTGCGCTCGCTCACGGACATCGGCGCAACCGTCACGCTGCTCGATCCCGAAGGACGACCCGCCACCAACGGCGGCAGCGGGCAGGGCAGCAACAATCGGCCGTGATCGCGACCTGAGATTAAACGCAAAGGCCGCAAAGAGAGGCCGCAAAGAGCGCAAAGGTTTTTCCTCTG
>JANMAD010000402.1:0-11417 GCA_031359515.1 Acidobacteriota bacterium
TGTAGGCATAAACCGGCTTGCCCGACGTGCGGAAGTCCGCGATGGTGTCGCGTATCTCGTCAGCCTTAGCCCAACCCGCCATCGTGAGATCGATGTCGAGCAAGATCGCGCTGATGCGTTTGTCGGCCTTCGCTTTCTTGATCTGCGTGAGCAGACTGGCGAGCGAGCGGTCGTCGCGCCCGAAGAAGCGACTGGCGAACGGGTCTTCCGGCGCATAGTCCGGCAACGCGCCTTCGAGCTTCAAGACGAGTACGCTATTGCTCGCCACCTCCGGCTCGTTGTCGCGCAGAGACCAGAAGAGCAAGCCGACTACGAGACCGATGACGAGCACGCCCGCCAGCACGATGCCCGAAATGATGAGAAAGATTTTGCCGCCGCGTGTAATGGCCATAACTTAAAACTTCACCCTCTGCTAATGAATTCGCCTCGCGCCGATAAAAACGACACGAGGCAGTATGTGTTTACGTGCTGCGAGGAGAAAAGTTTAGGAAGAGTAGGCAGATGGCAGCAAGCGGTTATTATCCGGGCAAGCGAGGGAATGTAATCTGCGAAGCTGTTGAAGATTCCCGGCTCCATAGGAGCGGGATGTTTGTAGCTTATCGGCAGCGTTTGTCAACGCAGCTCCGTAGGAGCGGAATATAACATGCCGCTCCTACGGAGCTGCGGCGGTAACAAACAGCGCGAAACTACAAACATTCCGTCCCTCACGGGACTTTGCAAATACTTTCTGAGCAGGTAACTCTTTCTGCCTGCCTACTGCTTCTTCACTATCCACCCGCCGCCCAAGACTTCGTCGCCGCGATAAAAGACTGTGGCTTGACCGGGCGTGATGGCGCGTTGCGGTTCGTCGAACACGACGCGCACACGACCATCGGCGAGCGGCGTGATCGTCGCGGGCGCGGCCTCGTGGCGATAGCGCACGCGCACTTCGGCGCGCACCGGCGCGGTCGGCTCAGCAAACGCGATCCAGTTCACACCGGCTGCCGTCATCTCGCGGTCGAGCAGTTCATCGTCCGCGCCGACGACCACGCGGTTGCGGCGCGCGTCGATCTGCACGACGTAGAGCGGCCGCTCGTGCGCGATGCCTATGCCGCGCCGTTGCCCGACCGTGTAGCGATGAATCCCCGTGTGCGCGCCCAAAGTCTCGCCGCGCGTGTTGACGATCTCGCCCGCCGGTGGCGCATCGTCGGCTCTGTCTTCCGCATCGAGATAGCGATCAATGAAGCCCGCGTAATCGCCATCGGGCACGAAGCAGATTTCCTGCGACTCGGCTTTTTCGGCGACGGGCAAGTTATGCCGCCGCGCAATCTCGCGCGCTTCCTGTTTCGTCAATTCGCCGAGCGGGAACAGCGAGCGTGCCAACTGCGCTTGCGTCAACTCCCACAAAAAGTATGATTGATCCTTGCGCGCGTCGCGCCCGCGCAAGAGGCGATAACGCCCGGTCTCTTCGTCAAACTCGACGCGCGCATAGTGCCCGGTCGCCACCTGCTCGCAACCCAAGCTCTGTGCCAGACGATCAAGCGACGCGAACTTCAAACGGCTGTTGCACGCCACACAGGGAATCGGCGTCTCGCCCGCCAGATAACTCGCTACGAACGGCTCGACCACATCGCGCTCGAACTCGCGCTCAAGATTCAGGACGTAGAACGGAAAGCCCAAGTCCGTCGCCACGCGCCGCGCGTCGTACACGTCGTCGAGCGAACAGCAACGCGACGGCAACGGCTCGCCATGCTCGTCCACATTGATGCCGCGATTCTGATTCCACAACTGCATCGAGAAGCCGACAAGCTCGTGCCCCTGCTCCTGCAACAGCGCCGCCGCCGCAGAAGAATCAACGCCGCCGCTCATCGCCACCGCAATCTTCATAAACGCAAAATCCTATCGAAAACGCTCGTTTGCCGCCCTTTCAAGCCGGGTGTTAAGATGCACGCACACAGACGCATGACACTGCATTTAACGCACTCTGAAGGATACCTGAAACGGTTGGAAACGTCAGCCAGCCGCAAGGGATTCAAGATTAAAACTTGAGAGTGAGCAAGTGATATTACTCTGTACTGCGCCGCACGAGCGGCGACCTGACTTTAGCCCGGCGTTTCAACGCCGGGACAGCGATGGTCAGTGCCCCGCGTCGCGCTAGCGACGATTGAATTCAGCCGTCGCTAGCGCGACGCGGCATCATCCATCCGCCGGCCCGTGCGTTGAAACGCACGGCTAAATTCAACTGCCGCGTTGCGGAAACGGCGATATAACTATTTGAGCGCTATTGAACTTTGAATCTTAAACTTTGAACTTACACATAATGCCTGAACGAGCCATCGAAGAGTACACCGTCACGGACGAGCCTTATTACCTTGCGGTCGCGCGCGAGGTCGAATTGTTCGAGGCGGCGCACGCGGCGCGTCTGCCCGTCATGTTGAAGGGGCCGACCGGCTGCGGCAAGACGCGCTTCGTCGAGCACATGGCGTGGCGGCTGGCCCGCCCGCTCGTCACGGTTGCGTGCCACGAAGATTTGTCCGCGACAGATCTCGTCGGCCGCTTTCTGCTCGAAGGCGAAGAGACTGTCTGGCATGACGGCCCGCTCACGACGGCCGTGCGGCATGGCGCGATCTGCTATCTGGATGAAGTGGTCGAAGCGCGCAAGGACACGGTCGTCATCATTCATCCGTTGACGGACGACCGGCGGCGTTTGCCGATTGAGAAGCGCGGCACGATCCTCGACGCGCCACCCGACTTCATGCTCGTCGTCTCGTACAATCCCGGCTATCAATCGATCCTCAAAGATTTGAAACAGTCCACGCGCCAACGCTTCGTTGCCGTCGAATTCGACTATCCGCCGCCGGAACTGGAAGTCGAGATCGTCGCGCGCGAAGGCGGCATTGACGAGCAGACCGCGCGCGACCTCGTCCTCATCGGCCAGAAGGTGCGCAACCTGCGCGGGCACGGTCTCGAAGAAGGCGTCTCCACGCGCTTGCTGATCTACGCCGCGCAACTCATCGCGCGCGGCATCGCGCCCGTCGCCGCCGCCGAAGTCGCCCTCTGCTCGCCCATCACCGATGACCGCGACCTGCAACGCAGCATCCGCGAGATCGTCACGACCGTGATTTAGCGCACGATGCGTCGGGCTTTATAATGATGCTGTTTTTGTGGAGGTAGGTAATGAACGCTCATCAAGTGGACATAACGCTTGCGCAAGACGGGACGCTGACGCTCAACGATCTGCCGTTCGCTGCGGGGATGAAGTGGAAGTAATAATCCGTGCGCGCGAAGCGAAAGCGAGCGGGCAAGCGCGTTACCCTTTGCGCGGGCAACCGATTCAGTATGATGAACCGACCGCGCCGGTTGCGCAGGATGAGTGGAACGCGGCGTGATAATCATGATCGAATCTTTAGGAGGAACGAATGAAACGTAAAGCTTCGGCCGTCTGGCAGGGCGGTCTCAAGGATGGCAAGGGCACGATCTCGACTGATAGCGGCGTGCTGGCGGAGACGCAATACTCGTTCAGCACGCGCTTTGAAGATGGCATTGGCACGAACCCGGAAGAGTTGATCGCGGCGGCGCACGCGGGCTGCTTCTCGATGGCGCTGTCGGGCCAACTCGGCAACGCGGGCATGACGGCCGAGAGCATCAACACGACGGCGACCGTGACGTTGGAGAAGACCGATGCGGGGTTCACCGTCACCAAAGTTCACTTGGACGTGACGGCGCGCATTCCGGGCGCGGAGCAGGCGGCGTTCGAGACGGCGGCGAACAATGCGAAGGCGGGTTGTCCGATCTCGCGGCTGTTGAAAGCGGAGATCACGATGGATGCAAAGCTCGCAGCTTGAAGCGTTGAAAGGTGAACAGCCATGAGTAATGCGCTGGCGCAACATTTTCTGGACGACGCGCGCAAGGTCTTCCGCATTTATCAGAAGCTCGGCGAGAAGGCCATCGCGCAGGTGAGCGATGATGAGTTGTTCGTCGCGCTTGATCCGGAGGCGAACAGCATCGCGCTCGTCGTCAAGCACATGTGGGGCAACATGCGCTCGCGTTGGACGGATTTTTTAACGTCTGATGGCGAGAAGCCGGATCGCCAACGCGACACGGAGTTCGAGTTGAACGAGGGCGCGACGCGCGCGGACGTGGAGCGTTGGTGGGATGAAGGCTGGCGTCTGGTGTTCACGGCCATCGAACCGCTGACGCCTGCGGACGTTGAGCGCACCGTCATGATTCGCGGCGAAGCGCATACAGTCATGCAGGCGATCACGCGGCAGATCGCGCACTACGCGCATCACATCGGGCAGATCGTTTTTCTGGCAAAGCATTTCCGTTCGGCGGAGTGGCAATCGCTCAGTATCCCGCGCGGGCAGTCGGAGACGTTCAATCAAAGCATGCGCGCAGGCGGGCAGGAAGTTAAGCCGCAACGATGAGCGAGCGTGCGCGCGGGGAGCGGGGCAGCGCGCGGCGTTTGGCGCAACTGCCGACGGATCGCGCGCGGGCCGCGTTGGAGGTGAGCGCGACGCTCGCCGGTGTGAGCCTGCGTGTCAGTCGCGAATTTTTGCGCGCCGCGCCGGCTGCTGCACAGGTGCTATCGGCTGACGAACTACGCGCGTGGGGCGAGTTGGGCCGGCGGCTCGCGATGGCCGACGCGGAGACGGGCGTGAACTTCTTCGTCGCGGGCGTCGCCGAGTTGAATGATGTGCCAACGGCCGCCCGCGCGTTGTTGTTTCAAATCTGCACGCGGCAGATGGCGCTCTCCACCTCGGTCGCCACGGAAACTTTTCAACGCGCGCCGGCCGTCGCGCAAGCGGTTAATGATCCCGCGCTACTCTCATCCGTCTTCGCCGTCGCCGCCGAGATCGCGCACCGTTCGGCCACGCACAGCGCAGACTTTCTCAACAGCACACCACAAGTGTTCGCGCACTTCGCCAGCTACGGTGCGGACGAAACACAAGTAGCACAAGCCGCGCTCGATCTGGCCGCCGCTTTCGCCGCGCGTGCGGGCGGCGTGGCCGCCGATCTATGGACGACGCTGCCGGCGGCGACGGACAAGTTACAGGCTGAAGCCGCGCTCGCACTGTTCCACGCCAGCGCAACGTTTCTTGATCGCGGCGGCGCAGCGGCCTTGCACGTGCTGGGCGCGGGCGGCGAGGTCTTGCGCCTCGTGCCGGAGTTGTTCGTTGCGTGGAGCGAGTTACTGCATACAGTTGCGGAGCAGGGCAACGCGGGCTTGGTCGCGCTGACGCGCGCGAGTCCCAACGTCTTGCATGCGCTCGCCGCGCCGCACGTGGAGCATGCGCGTGTGGTCGCGCTCATCGGGCGCGTGCTTGGCGTCATGCATATGATTGCGCGCGTTGACGCGGAGGCGGCGATCTCTTGTCTGCGCTCTGCGCCCGCCGCTTTGCGCACGACGACGGTCGCGCAGTTCGAGCAGTGGGCGCGTGAAGGCTTGACGCTCAAGCGCACGGATGCGCGTGCGCGGCGCAGCTACTATGCGTTGGAGACGCGGCAGAGCAACGATGCGCTCACGCGCGGCGGCGCGGGCCTCGCGCTCGACGCGGTCGCGCCGACGTTGCGGCTCTACATCGAAGGTTTGACGGGGCGCGCGGTCGGCGTTGAATCGCTGGCGGGGCTGCCGGTCGAAGCGCGCATCGAGGACGGCAACACGATCCATCTGCCCGCGCACATTGATGAGTTTCCCAACGAGGAAAGAAACTTTCGTCTCTACAAGGTGCTGGCTGCGCATGCCGCCGGGCAGATCGAGTTCGCCACGCATGCCCACGCGGACGACGCTGATCCAGTTGCCACGCGCGATCTGCGCGCCGCTTATACGTCGCTCGCAGAGCTGTATGCGCCGGAGAACGTGAACGCGCGCGATGCCTTCGCGCTCGACGGTTACATCAACGACATGGCGCAGAGCGAGCGCGCGTTGTCGCCGGAAGAAGAAGCACGGCTAGCACGCACGACGCGGCGCACGCTGCCGAAAGATGCGGACTATCGCGCGGTGCTTGCGCTCTTTCCCCTCGTGCCGTTGGCGACGCGCATCTTCGGCACGTTGGAGAATGGCCGGATAGATCGTCGTCTACGCCACGCTTATCGTGGTCTCGCGCGCGACCTCGATCTCGTCCGCGCGCATCTACGCGAGCATCGGCCGCGCATCATCTCGTTGCCTATGCCGCTCGTGCCCTTCGAGTTGCTCTTTCAGATCACGCTCTGCGGTGGAGCGCGCGACGATGCACGTGCGTTCTACGGGCAGATCGTCTCCGAGCTGGAAACGAT
Organism: Acidobacteriota bacterium; assembly: GCA_031359515.1. Classification (GTDB taxonomy): domain Bacteria; phylum Acidobacteriota; class Blastocatellia; order Pyrinomonadales; family Pyrinomonadaceae; genus QHXQ01. Next base: position 6,256 of record JANMAD010000402.1, read on the forward strand.
TGTGAGCGAGTACCTGTCCGACCCTACGGCCACCGTCGCCGACACGCTCATGGCGACGAGCCGCGTCTACACGCTCTTTCAATCGGTCACGCTCGAAGAGACGGGGCAGCAGCAGGAGCAGCCGGCGGACGAGGCGGGCGCAGGCGGGGGCGCGCATGAACAACGCGAGGACAAGGGGCCGGGCGAGGCGGAGGCGGAGAATGAGCCGGAGCGTGCGCCGCAACGCGATGCGCGCGAATTGTTCAGCGCGTGGGCCAACACGGAATCGTCGGACGCAGACGCGCAACAACTGACCGGCGCGGAGCGTTGGACACAAGCGCAGTCGCCTGAATTTGATTTAGAACCGGGCGAGGTGGCTTACAGCTACGACGAGTGGGATCGCGATCTCGCGGACACGCGCGTCAACTGGTGTCGCGTCGTCGAGAAGCGTGCGCGGCACGGCGACCGCTCGTTCGTCGAGCTAACGCGCACGCGCTATCGCGGCGTCATCTCATCGATCAGAAATCAGTTTCAACTGCTCAAGCCCGAAAGCCTCTTGCGCATCAGGAACGAGGTTGACGGCGAAGACTATGATCTCGACGCCGTCATCAATTACGTCGCCGACCGTCGCGCCGACGGGCAACAGTCCGAACGGCTCTACACGAAGCGGCTCAGGCGCGAGCGCGACGTGGCCGTCTCGTTCCTGCTCGATCAGTCCTCTTCGACCGCGCGCACGATTGGGCGGCATCCGTTGCAGCCGTACACGCATCCGGGCCGGCGCATCATCGAGATCGAGAAAGAGGGCTTAGTCTTGATGAGCGAGGCGCTCGAAGCGGTCGGCGACGCTTACGCGATCTACGGCTTCACGTCCGAAGGGCGGCGCAACGTGAAGTTCTACGTCGTCAAAGATTTTGCCGAACGCTATTCAGCCGAGATCGAACAGCGCATCGGCGGCATCAACTATCAGCACAACACGCGGCTCGGCGCGGCCGTGCGCCACGCCGCCACGCGCCTCATGCAACAGGACGCACGCACACGTCTACTCATCGTCCTCTCCGACGGTCGCCCCTACGACCACGACTACGGCGACGCCCGCTACGCCCGCGAAGACACACGCGAAGCCCTCAGGCAAGCGCGCCTCGACGGCATCACTCCGTTCTGCATCACGATTGACCGCGACAGTGAAGCTGAACTGCGCGACCTCTACGGCGAAGTCGGCTACACGATCATTGACGACGTGCTGAGTCTGCCCGAACGCATGCCCGCGATCTACCGGCGACTGACAACGTGAGCGAAACTCGACGGCACAGTGTCATAGCCTATATGAAGTGCTGATCGCACGGCGTTGGCCTGCCGTCGCCAAACGTGCCGGGTTGAGCGCGGCGAAAGTGGTGGGTTATAGTGACGTGTAAATAAGGTTGGAGGGTTAGCATAATTGGTAATGCAGCAGTCTTGAAAACTGCCGCCCGTAAGGGCTTGGGGGTTCGAGTCCCTCACCCTCCGCCAGACAGTTTTATTGAGTTAACAGAGAGCCGCCCCCGTTGCCGGTTTAACGAGGGCGGTTTTTATAATTGGGCGCGCTGGTTGTAGAGCCAAGCGCACAACAAGGAGGGCAGGGTTGGTGTTAGCACAGGGCGGGTTGGCGGCACAGTGGTTGTTGTTTTGGCAGGCGGGGCCAGATGGCTGGGCGCGGGTCTGGAATTTTCTGCACCTCGCGACGCGCCGGTTTGAGATCGGGAATTTCAGTATCTCGCTGATCAATCTGGCCGTCGCCGTCGTGCTGCTGCTGGCGGCCTTTACGCTGTCGCGCTTTCTGCGCTCGTTTCTCACGCCGCGCCTCGCCGCGCGCACGCATCTCGATCCCGGCATCCAGTACACGATCCTGCGGCTGACGCATTACGTGATCGTCACGGTTGGGCTGCTCGCGGCTTTGAAGATCGGCGTGGGCGCAGACTTCACTTCGCTCGCCGTCGTCTTCACCGCGCTCTCGGTCGGCATCGGCTTCGGCTTGCAGTACATCGCCAACGACATCGCCTCCGGCTTCATCCTGCTGTTCGAGCGGCCCGTGCGCATCGGCGACTTTGTGACCGTCGGCACAATCGACAGCCACGTGATCGAGGGGCGCGTCACCTACATCAACCTGCGCACGACGGTCGTCATGACCAACGACCGCATCGCCATCATCGTGCCCAACTCGAAACTCGTCAGCGACCGTTTGATCAACTGGTCTTACGCCGACAAACGCTCGCGCATCTCGATCCCCATCGGCGTTGACTCAAACGCCGACCCGCAGTTGGTGACGGAGACGCTTTTGCGCGCCGCCGAGGGCGTCGAATTCGTGTTGCCCGACCCGAAGCCCAGTGTAATGTTCGACGGCTTCGGCGATTTCACGAACGACTTCCGCCTGAACGTCTGCACAGACCGGCCGCGCCGCTACAAGCAGATCAAGAGCGACATCAACTATCGCATCTGGCAACTCTTCAAAGAGGCCGACATCGAAATCCCCAACCCGCAACGCGACCTGAGCTTGCGCGGCGGCGCGCTCGATGTGCGCGTGCAACGTGCGGCGCTCGACGATGCCGGGCCGGACAATATAAGCGAGGATGAAGCGGCGGCGCGGCCGGCACAGTTGAGCCATTAAGCAATGGCAACGGGGCCGCGCAACCGTTGCGCGTTTGCTCCCGCTTCGCCTTTGCTGCGTTCTCTGCTACGCTAAAGTCGCCGGCTGAATGAAGCACCACTCAGTTAGTGGCCGCGACCTGCTCAGCTTGATTGAAACGGAGTAATTAACGAATCCCCGATGCGCTCTGCTCGCTCCCTCTCATCTGCGCCGCGCGCCGTCGTTGCCGATAAGCGCGCGGCGATCATTCGCGCCGCCATCGAAGTCTTTGCGCGCAACGGTTATTTCAACGCGAAGGTCGCAGATGTGGCGCGCGTCGCGGGCGTGGCCGACGGCACGGTCTATCTCTATTTCAAGAGCAAGGAAGAGATTTTGCACTCGATCTTCGACCGCAGCGTCGAAGAGGCGATCACGGAAGTGCGCCGGCAGTTAGCGGATTTAACCGACCCGCGCGAACAACTGCGACGCATTGCGCGGCTCCATCTCGAATGGCTCGGCGCGGATCGCGATCTCGCGGTCGTCTTTCAAGTCGAGTTGCGCGGCTCGACCAAATTCATGGCCGAGTTCTCGGCCGCGGGTCTGGCCGAATACCTGCGCCTGATTCGCGAGACGTTCGAGGCGGGGCAGCGTGCGGGTCTGTTCCGCGCGGAGTTGAATGCTAAGATCGTCGCGAAGATGCTCTTCGGCGCGCTCGACGAGATGGCGACCAACTGGATTCTTAGCCCGCGCCGTTACAAACTCGCGCCCATGGCCGACCATGTGCTCGACATCTTCCTCAACGGGGTGAGCGCGTGACGACGAACGTCCAGACACAAGCGAACGTCAACGCGAACGTGCCGACTTACGCGCCGCCGCCTGCGCCAACGCGCACGCCGCTGACGCAAGGCGAGCCGGCCACGTTGGCCGCCGTCTATGAGCGCGCCGTGCGCATGCATAACAAACCGGACGCGCTCAATCACAAGTGCGACGGTGCGTGGCACGCGCTCTCTTCGCATGAACTGATAACGCGGGCGCGGCACATCGCGCACGGTCTCTACGCGCTCGGACTCAGACGCGGCGACCGTGCGGCGTTGTTGTCCGAGAGTTGTCCCGAATGGGTCTTGACGGACGCGGGCTGCCAACTCGCTGGCGTCGTTGATGTGCCCGTCTATCCGACGCAAGCGCCCGCGCAGGTGCGCTACATCCTGGACGATTCGGGCGCGCGTCTGCTCTTCATCCGCAACCGCGCGGCTTACGACCGCATCGCTGCTGCGATCAAAGACTGCGCCACGCTTGAGCACGTCGTCTTCTTCGAGCCGGCGTGCGCGCAAGATGTGGGCGCGCTCACGCTCGCCGAAGTCGAAGCGCGTGGTGCGACTCTTGAGGTGGCACAGCCGGCCTTGCTCGACGAGATCACGAGTGCGATCACGCCCGACGATCTGGCCACGATCATCTACACGTCGGGCACGACAGGCGAGCCGAAGGGCGTGATGCTGACGCAAGCGAATCTGGTCTCGAACGTGATCGACTGTTCAGGTCATCTCACTTTTGGCGAGCAGGACACGGTGCTGTCTGTGCTGCCGCTCTGTCACGTCTTCGAGCGCACGGGGATGTATATGTATCTGCATCACGGCATGACGGTTTACTTCGCCGAGTCAATCGAGCAGATCGGGCAGAACTTGCGCGAGGTGCGCCCGACGGTGATGCTCTGCGTGCCGCGCCTGTTTGAGAAAATTTACGGGCGCATCAAAGAGCGCGCGGCAGCCGGTGGTAAGTTGAAAGCCGGTATGCTCGCGTGGGCGGTGAATGTCGGCCGAGAGTGGGCGCGGCGCAAGATGATGCACGAGCCTGTGTCGCCCCTGCTTGAGCTTAAGTACGACGTGGCGGATCGGCTCGTCTTCGCGCCGTGGCGCGCAGCCCTTGGCGGGCGCATACGCCTCTTCGTCTCCGGCGGTGCGGCGCTGCCCGAAGAGATCGGTCTCATCTACTTGGGCGCGGGCATGCCCATCGTGCAAGGCTACGGGCTGACGGAGACTTCGCCCGTCATTACCACAGGCGATCCGACCGCCGACCGCGTGGGCACGGTTGGACGACCGATCCGCCACGTCGAAGTGCGCATCGCGGCGGACGGTGAGGTCGAGACGCGCGGGCCGAACATCATGCGCGGCTACTACAACAAGCCCGCCGAGACGCGCGCCGTCTTCACCGAGGACGGCTGGTTCAAGACCGGCGACATCGGCGTGCTGGATGCTGACGGGTTTTTGCGCATCACGGATCGCAAGAAAGAATTGTTTAAGACTTCAGGCGGCAAGTACGTCGCGCCGCAGCCGATTGAAGGGCGCATCAAGCAGTCGCGCTTCGTCAATCAAGTGGTGCTGATCGGCAACGGGCGCAAGTTCCCGGCCGCGCTCATCGTGCCGAACTTCGAGCAGTTGCGCGCCTACGCGCAGCACAAGGGCATCGCGGCGCGCACCCCCGCCGAACTATGCGCCGACCCGCGCATCCTCGATCTCATGCAGCGACAGGTGGACGCGCAGTGCGGAGATCTGTCGAAGTACGAGCGCGTCAAACGCGTCGCGCTGCT
>JANMAD010000519.1:0-2109 GCA_031359515.1 Acidobacteriota bacterium
GGCAAGCGACTCGCTCCAAGCCGCACGCAGAGATGTAAGGTTGAGGTTGCACTCCTGCGAGGGTACAAGACGTAAGGCTTGTGTCGCATCCGACGCAACCGGGCGCGTCCACTTGTGCGGCCTAATTGAGGTATGAGTTTGTCGTTGGCTGCCGCATGAAGCCAGTGGGTCAGGCGCGGGCAATGTAGCACACACGCACAGGCGCGACAATACTTTTAACTGCGCGCCCGCGCACCCGGCCGCCACGCCTAACGCACCAGCGCAACGCGCGCTAAAGCGGCAGCGGCGGACTGTCGATAGCTGCTGTCCGCCGCCGCCGTTTGCCCCGTGCGCGCTGTCCTTGTTCGCTGCCCGCGCGGCTTACTTCGTCGCGCCGTCCGGCTTGGTTTTCCGCGTCGGCGTTTTGCGCTCGGACTTGCGCACCAACCCCATCGCCTGCGCCTCCAACGAATCGCGCCCGAACTGCGCCACCACCTGAGCCTTCGCGCCCAACAGGATGTTATGCAACGCCCACCCGCCGCGCCACGGCGTTTCCCTGCGCAAGCCTGCCAAGCCCACACCCGCGCACGCTACACGCACGTTAGCGGGCGTGGCTTTTGAGCCATTGGTCGCGGGGGATGCGGCGGCGTTCGCGGCGCGAGCCGACGCGGGGGCGACCTTGATAGCGGCAGGGTTGTTTGGGCGGCCCGATCTCGTGCCAGCCGCGCGAGTCGCCTTCATGTTTGACGGAGAGGTAGCCGTCCGCAAGAATTTCCAACGGGTGGCTGATGTGGTTGCGAAAGTCGAACTGCGTCTGGCGCGGTTGCCAGAAGGTCTGGAAATACTGCGGGGTGATGAAGTCGCTGACCTGTATGCCGTCGATCTGGTAGCCGAACTGATCCGCTTCGCAGGCATCGCACATTTCATAAGCGATCAGCCACGTGCCCATTGATTTGCCGTGCGCGTCGCGGCGCGTCACTTCGGCGCAGAGGGTCAGGTCGGGATCGCCGAGCATCTCCAGCAACTCGTGCGAGATGGTGCTTGACCAAGACGAACCGGCGTCGAGGTCGGACTTGACGAAGACTTTGCCGAGCGGCAGCCCGTTGTGGCTCATGTCGTGATAGCCGAGAAAGCCTGCGTCGTCCGAAGTATCGAGCAAGACGATCCACCACGTCTTATTGTGCGCGCGTTTGTGCCGGGGCACGTAAGTTAGTTCCACGTCCGGCCCCCAGATGGGCGCGAAGTCGCGCGAGACCTGCGTTTGTAGCGCGGGGATGACCGGCTCGATGTCGGCGTCCGTGAGCGCGGAGCAGCGATTGATGATCGAGATGTAGCGAGTGAGACTAGACATGGCGTTCTCTCCTGTGCGGTTGATGGGTTTAGATCGAACTGCGCTGAGACCGCCGGGGCAGCGAGACTGACGGCGGCGCAAATGAACGGGGCGAAACGCATGCCACGATAGGCCGGGCGGCGTGGACTGTCAATGAGATTGCGCGCCGCCGACATTTTATCTGCGCCGCGAACAGCCGCGTTGAAATGCGTTATGATGCGGCGACCGGCGCAATGCAGATTTGTAAGGCTCTATGCTCGCGCCGACGACTGCGAAGCGTGATGCAACAACATTGGCTCATCGGCGGCGGCCTGTATGCGTTGGCAACGACGCAAGGCGCAGGCGATGCGACGGCGCACGGGCTTGCGCCGCTTGCGCTCGTGGGCGTGGCCGTGCTGCTCGTCGTGGCAAAGTTGGGCGGCGAGGTGTGCGAACGTTACGGGCAGCCGGCCGTGTTGGGCGAGTTGGCGGCCGGCATCGTGCTAGGCAATCTGACGCTCGTGGGCTTCGGCGCGTTTGAGCCGTTTAAGACAGACGCGACCATCGGCGCGCTCGCGGAGTTGGGCGTGATCGTGTTGCTGTTCGAGGTCGGGTTGGAATCGAACTTGGGCGAGTTGCTGGCGGTCGGTTGGTCTGCGTTGTTGGTGGCGTTGGCGGGCACGCTCTGTACGCTCGCGCTCGGCTGGGGCGTCGCCGCTTATTTTCTGCCCGCTGCGCCGCGCCTCGCGCACGTCTTCATCGGCGCGACGTTGTGCGCCACGAGCGTCGGCATCACGGCGCGCGTGCTGCGCGACTTGGGC
>JANMAD010000422.1:0-2668 GCA_031359515.1 Acidobacteriota bacterium
GGCGACTGGGGCGTGGTGTTAGGGATCATGCTCGTCTTTGCGCTGACCGGCTCGATCAGTTTCTTCGATACACCCGCCGGCATCAACGGCGCGGCGGCCACCACAAGCGCGCTCAGCCATATCGCCGCATTGCCGGCGGAAGCATTCAACTGGCACACGTTGTTTGCGGGCGGCATCACGTCGGCGGCGTTACTGTTGTTCATCGGCGCGACCGGCAAGAGCGCGCAGATACCGCTCTTCGTCTGGCTGCCGGATGCGATGGCGGGGCCGACGCCGGTCTCCGCTTTGATCCACGCGGCGACGATGGTCACGGCGGGCGTGTACATGGTAGTGCGCTGCTCGGCGATCTACACGCACGCGCCCACGGTGATGTTCATCGTCGCCATCATCGGCGCGGCGACCGCGATCTTCGCGGCCACGATTGGCATCGCGCAGAACGACATCAAGAAAGTCCTCGCCTACTCGACCGTCTCACAGCTTGGCTACATGTTCCTCGCGTGCGGTGTCGGCGCGTTCGTCGCGGCCATCTTCCACGTGATGACGCACGCATTCTTCAAAGCCTTGCTCTTCCTCGGCTCAGGCTCGGTCATCAACGGCATGCATCATGAGCAGGACATGCGGCGCATGGGCGGCTTGAAGAAGTATATGCCGATCACTTTCTTCACGATGATGCTGGGCTGGCTCGCCATCTGCGGCATCGTGCCGTTCGCGGGCTTCTTCTCGAAGGACGAGATTCTCTGGAAGACTTGGAGCACAAACTCGGCAGCGATTCCGGTCGGCGCGGGCAAGGCGCTTTGGTTCGTCGGCGCGGTCACGGCCCTGTTGACGGCCATCTATATGACGCGCCTGATGGTAATGACCTTCTGGGGCAATGAGCGTTTCCGCGACGCACACGCGGGCGGGCATGTTGACGCCGCGCGGCACGAGACTGTCGCCGACGGTCATCAAGTTGACCCGCTTGGTGAAACCATCACCGGCGACTTACACGCAACCGTAAACCCGGATGCTCATCTGCACGAAGCGCATCACGGCCCGGTCGAGCCGCACGAGTCGCCGTGGTTGATGACTGTGCCGCTCATCGTGTTAGCAATATTGGCGACCGTCGGTGGATTGGTTGGCATTCCTTATGCGCTAAGCGGCGGCGCAGTACCGAACTACTTTGAGCGCACACTTGAACCTGCGGTCGCACATGCGCCGGAGCAAGGCGGCGCGGCAGGCCACGAAGCGGCGGCGACCGGGCAAGCGACTGAACCCCGCCTCCTATCGCACGAACCGCAACGGGTGGACGGCGCGTCGCCGCTCTCGGTCGGCGAAGGCGCGGCGGGCGAGCAGGGGGGTGAACGCGCGCCGACGGCTGCGGAGATTAGCGCGGAGCGTCAGTTCACCGGCATCTCGCTGCTCATCGCCATCGTCGGTATCAGCATCGGCTATCTCATCTTCAGCAAGCGCCCGCTCCGCGCCCTGCCGCGTCTGTTGGAGAACAAGTATTACGTGGATGAGCTTTACGATGCCGCGATCATCAACCCGATCAAAGAAGGCTCCCGCGCAGGTCTATGGCGACTATTCGACGTGGGCGTGATTGACGGGCTGGTGAACGGTCTTGGGCGGGCGACGCGCGAGATGGGCGATGTCGCGCGCCGTATTCAATTCGGTTTCGTGCGCAGCTACGCCGCGATCATCCTGCTCGGCGCGCTCGCCGTCATCGGATATTTCGTCTTCGATTTCAGCCGGCATTTCATCCGTTAAACTTTATGGAGCGCTACCTGTTAACCGTCCTGATCCTGCTGCCGGTCATCGGCGCACTTGCCGTCGCGGCACACGGCTATGCGCCCTATAAGCGCGAGACGCATTACCGCTTGATCGCGCTCGGCGTTTCGCTCGTCAACTTCGCGCTCTCACTGTTGCTGCTGCGCGGCGACAGCGGCGCGGCCGGCTTCCGCTTCGTGCAGGATGTCTCGTGGATCGGCGAAATCGGGGCGCGCTATCACATCGGCGTGGACGGCATCAGCCTCTGGCTAGTGCTGTTGACCACGCTGCTCGTGCCCATTGCGATCTTGTCGAGTTGGCATGCGGTCGAACAACGGCGACTGGCCTTCTACACGTTCATTCTGCTGCTTGAGAGCGCGATGATCGGGGTCTTCGTCTCGCTCGACCTGCTGCTCTTTTATCTGTTCTTCGAGGCGTCGCTCGTGCCGATGTACTTCCTGATCGGCGTCTGGGGCGGCGAGCGGCGCATCTATGCGGCCGTCAAGTTTTTTATTTACACCGCGCTTGGCAGTCTCTTGATGCTCGTTGGCATCATCGCGCTCTACTACCACTTCGGCACATTCGACTACACGTTGATGCTCAAGGCGCTGGCGGACGGCACGGCTGGCGCATATCCCGGTCACGGGGAATTCTGGTTGTTCGCCGCGTTCGCGCTGGCCTTCGCCATCAAAGTGCCGCTCTTCCCTTTTCATACGTGGCTGCCGGATGCACATACGGAAGCGCCCACCGCCGGTTCCGTCATACTCGCGGGCGTGCTGCTGAAGATGGGCACTTATGGATTGATGCGCTTCAACCTGCCGCTCTTTCCCAACGCCGCCCGCGCGTTCGCGATCTATATGATCGTGCTGGCCGTGATCGGCATCATCTACGGCGCGCTCGTGGCGATGGTGCAGCCGGATGT
>JANMAD010000444.1:0-2747 GCA_031359515.1 Acidobacteriota bacterium
GACCGGCGCACCGACGACCGCGCCCACGGTCTTCAACGCCCACTTCTTCTGCCCGCCCGCCACGTCAACAGCTTGCAGCCCGGCGGCCGTGCCGACGTACAACGTGTTGCCGGCGACGAGCGGCGCGGTGGGCGTGCCGCGCTCAATGGCGAACGTCCATTTTTGTTTACCCGTCGCCGTATCAACCGCGTAGAGCAAACCGTCCGTGCTGGGCACGATGACCGTGTCGCCCGCGACCGCCGGGGCGACGCTTACGGCATATTGCGTCTTGAATTTCCATTTGCTCTGCCCGGTCGCCGCGTCCACCGCGTACAGCTTATTGTCCTGACTGCCGAAATAGACCACGCCGCCCGCGACCACCGGCGCACCGATCACGCGCCCACCCGTCTTCACGCGCCAACGCTCCTGCCCCGTCGCAGCGTCCGCCGCATAGACGTTGTAGTCATAGCTGCTGAAATAGACGACGCCATCGGCGATGACGGGTGGCGCATAGACACTGCCGCCCGTCTTCAGTTGCCACTTGACCGCGACCGCCGCAGACGCATCTTTCGGCGCAACACCACCCGCGCTCAGTTGCGCCGTGCCGGCCGCGTGCGCACTCGCCTCTTGCGCCTGCGCCGCGCCCACACACACGACGAGCGTAAACGATGCCAGATGCAGCAGCACGAAGAGTTTGCTTGTTCTGCTCATCACACGCCTCAATCAACGTTAGCGTCGAGCGACATACAACGAACGACGGACAACTGACTACGGACGCTTTTCATTGCCCTGCTGCGCCGTCTCGTCCTTCGGCAGATAGTAGCCTTTGCGCGCGGTGACGTTGAGCTTGCGCTCTTTGCCCTTCGCATCTTTGGCCGTGACGCGCACTTCGAGCGGGTGCATCTGCCCGTCGTCGCGCTCGCTTTCGCCGAGCGTGAAGCCGAGACTGTAACGCGCGTTCAAGTTGCCGACGATCTTCGCCAACCCGGTCGCGTAATCCGCCGGGCGATGCACCTTCACCACCTCGCCGCCGGTCTGCCTAGCAAAATGCTGCGCGCTGCCGGCGATGCTCAGACCAACCCAGTTGCCGAGCGGCTTCAGGATCGGCATGGCGAACTTGAAGCCGGTCTTCATGTCCACGACGAGCGCGCTGAAGATCACGTTCGACTTGAGGAGCCGCAACTCGATGAAGTCGCGTTGCGCGTAGAACATCGGCGCGATGCCGTCCGTGACATAGACAACGGCCGGTTGCGAATTCGGCCGCTCCTTCACCAGCGTCTGGTTGATCTCCCACGCCGCCGCCGCCAGATCGGAATCGTCCATGTCCACGTTGACCGAGCCGTCTGCGTTCTGCCGCTCGATCATGATGTGCCCATCGGGTTTGACGATGCGCCGCACCGTATGCCCGTCCTTGTCCTTGAAAGTGTCGATCACTTGACCGTCGCTTCCATCCTTGTCTTTCTCTTTTTTGTCGCCGGCAGGTGTTGCCTGTTTGGCCGCTTCGGTCTGCGCCTGCGCGGTCGTCCGCTTGATCTCGGCTGCGGAGGGCGGCGTGCCGTTGGACTTTTGCTGCTCTGTAGTGGCGGGGGCGGTGCGCTTGCTCTCTTCCGCCGTGCCTTGAATGGCATCCGCCGTCTGCGAGACGGGCACGTTGCCATCCTCCGCGCCGGCCGCGCCGTTGCCTTCGCCCACGAGCGTCGGGATGATGGCCATCGCGGAGGCGAGTTGCGCGCGGTTGCGTGTGAATTTCGTCAACCACTCGCGTTTGCCCTCGACGCCGTTCGGATCGAGCACGATCACCGCGACCTCGTCATCGGGCGCGAGTTTACTTAGCTCGTTCGCCATCGCCGCGAGGATTTCCGTGCGCCGCAGGAAGCGGCCCGCGCCGAGCCGTTCGAGATCGAAGACGAGCGCGAGCGCAAGGGGTTTGCGCCCCGCATCGCCTTCGCGCGTGAAGTAGGAGAGCGGGCGCAACTGCCCGTCGGCCAGCACCTCGAAGTTCTCCGGTTTCAGATCGGTGATCGCCTGCTTCGTCTTCTTATCCTTAATCAATGCGTCGAGCGAGACGACGCGTGTGCGCACGCGCAATACCGCGTCCTCCGCCACCACCTCCTGTGCGCGGCTGCCGGCGCAGAGCGCCAACACACCTAGCACAATCATCATGCCTTGTCTGAGCTTCATAATGCCTATCTCCTGAAAATAATGTGCGTCGAGTTAATAATGCGCCGTACAGTAGCGCGGTTGATCTATTCCGGGTCTTCGTTCGCGCTGCTGGTCGCGTCGTCCGTGATGCTCTTCGTCTGCCCTTCCGGGTCTTGCAGCAGTTTGATGAACTCGTCACGGTTGAGATTGACTTGCAACACCGTGCCGTCGCGTTGCGCGAGGACGATGATCAGCACCTTATATTTATTGCCGTCCTCTTTCACGAAGGTGTACGTCATGCCTTCATCGCGGGCGCGCACGGCGAGGAGCGGCGACCAGTCGGGCTGCAAGGTCTGGCGCAACTGTTGATGAAATTCGACGAAGCCGTCACGCACGGTGAAATCCTGATCCTCAAAGATCGCCAGCTTGAAATCGCCGAAGCGCATCACCCGGCGCACGTCCGACGAGATGATCTTCGCCGTCTTCATGCCCAGGTTGGCCAGCACCGGGATGCCCTTGTGCTTGACGTGGTAGTACGATTCGACGAGCCGCACGACCGTGTTGTATTCGGCCTCTTTGCCCCCGCCCACCGCGCCGACCGACGACGCGCAGACGCAGAGACTGAG
>JANMAD010000448.1:0-2900 GCA_031359515.1 Acidobacteriota bacterium
TGGGCGCATCCGCGCGCTCGCGCAGCACACGCAACGGATCGGGATCGGCTTCGGGCGCAGCCGCCGTCGTGCGGCGCGGGAAGTTGAGCGACAACAGCACGGGCACTTTCGCTGCCGCTAATCTATCAGTCAGTTTCCAAGAGTCCGCGCCGCCCGCGATGATCGCTTTCAAGTTGAACTCTTGCGCCAGATCAAGCGCGCGTTCGATCTCGCGCTCGCGGTCGGCGTACATGATGACGGGCATCTCGCGCGCCAGCGCGGGCATGACCGCTTGCAATGATTTGTCTTGTTCTGGCCGGCGCACGCCGCGCGGGTTGCGCGCGTAGGTCGTCTGCCATTCGCGCAGGCGTTGCGCGTCGAGGAACATCTGGCGGATGGCGGCGAACACGCCCATCAGCGAGTTTGGATAACCGCCCGTGCGCAAAGGCGTGAACTGCACGTGCAGCGCGACGGGCGTGCGCACGATCATCTCTTGCGGCGTCTCGCCCGCGAGATTGATCAGCGCGGACTGGCCGGCGAAGATGCCTTCGCGCGGCGCGGTCAGCGCGGCGGTGATGCCTGCGTTGCGCGCGGCATCGATCTGATCGCCGCCGGGCCGTACCGTGTCCGCGGCCTGAATCTCAGGTTGCAAGCCTGGCGGCTGCGTCGAGTTCGGCGCGGAGGTTGAAGGCGTGGCCTGTGTCTGCGCGATCAGAAACGCGAGACCGCCGCCGCCACCACCACCGCCCGCCGGACGTTGCGGGGCGGGCAGACCGAGATTGGTGCTGGTATCTATCAGACCGGGATAGACGGTTAAGCCTGTGCCGTCAATTGTGCGCGCATCGGCGGGCGCAGTGGTGTTCGCGCCGACGGCCGCGATCAGTCCGTTGCGGATGACGACTGTGCCGCGCGCGATCTCCGGCCCCGCGACGGGCACGATGCGCGCGTTCGTGATGGCGTAAGTATCGATCCCCGTGTTGCGCTGTGTCTGCGCGTGCGCGCGGCGTTGTATGTGTGGCGCAAACATGCAGCCGAGCGCGGCGACCGTGAGCGCCGCGCAGAGGAGACGCCAGAGACGTGTTCGCATGGTGGTTTCGTAACCCCTCAAAGAGATGACCTGACCTGTGCGCGCGGCCGCAACAGACGTGGCGACCGACGGCGCGCACGAAATTTTAGGCTGCAAAGATAATGCGGGATGCGGCACGGGCGGCGCGAGGTCGCCGGTCTGAATAGCGGGCCGGGAAAAGGAAATTGCGGGACGCTGCCGTCGTTGTGCCGGTTTGCTGTTACGCGGGGCGCGGGAAAAAGTTTCGCCGCGCCCCGCTGCTGCTCAGGGGCCGCGTTACTTGTTATGGTTGGCGGCGTTGTGATTCATGTTCGCGTTGTGGCTCATCGCGTTCGCGTTGCCGGTGTTCGAGTTCATGACGACGCCGGCGTTCGGGTCGATCTTGATCTCGTCCTTGACGCTCTTCTTGCCTTCGACGCTATTGGCGGCTTTGACGGCCGCGGCCTTTTGTTGTGCGTTCGCTACCGAGCCGCGCAACGTGATGACGGCCTCGTTCACGTCCACGTTGATCGTCGAGTCGCGCAGATCGTCCACGCCCGCGAGCACGGCCTTAGTCTTGACCCAGAGCCAGCCGTCCTTCAGACCCGACCCGATGGTCTCGCCGCCCTCTTTCGCCTCGCGCCCGTAGCGGTCTTTGTCCTTGTTGTAGTCCGCCTCGGAGATGTTGGCGTTGTAGGTGCGCTTCGTCGTGGTAGTCGTCGTGGTGTTGGTGTTCGCGTTGAGATTCGTGTTGGCGTTTGTGGTGGTCGTCGTGACCGTCCGATTCTCGCTGACGGCGTTCGTGTTGGTGGTGGTGTCGGTCGTGCAAGCGGCGAACGCGGTGAGCGCCGCGCCGGCGACGATGGCTGCAAGTTTTTTCATGTGTTTAGCTTTCTCCTGTGTGCAAATGTTTGACGAACTGAATTAAAGGGGGTCATGGCCTCTACAACGAGACTGACGCGCGAGCAACAAACGGTCGCACTGCGGCCAAAGGCCACGCGCGCCGGACGGAACTAAAATAGAGGGAACGGGAATTATTGCTGCCGCTATCTTACGCACACGCAGGGCACGGGCGCAAGTTGTGTCGCGGCGCGGCGCGCTTGTGTTACATTCGCCGCGCTCGTGCGGTTGAATCAGCAGTGTGTGGCAGGAGGAAGCTGTGGCGGCGTTCGTTATCGCTTTCATCGCGCAAGTTGCAGAGGCGCGGCATGTCATTGTGAGTCCGCAAGACGGCGTGGTAGAGACGAGCATCATCAACGCCGTCCAATGGCTCAGGCTCGCGGTCGAGTTGACGGGCGCGCTCGTCATCGGGCTAGGCATCGTCACGGCCGTCTATCAGTTTGTGCGCACGTACAAGCAGGCGCGCGGGCAAAACTATAATGAGGTACGGCTGACGCTCGCGCGCTTTCTCGCCCTCGCGCTCGAATTCCAACTCGGCGCGGACATACTCTCAACCGCCATCGCGCCAAACTGGGGGCAGATCGGCAAACTCGGCGCTATCGCCGTCATCCGCACGGGACTGAACTATTTTCTGATGCGCGAGATGAGAGAGGCAGGGGAAACAAGGGATGAAGGATGAGGGATGAAGGATGAATAAGAAGGAACCTTTTCATCCTTCATCCTTCATCCCTCATCCCTACCACTTGACCGTGCCTTCCTTCGTGGTGTCGATCTGCGCGGTGGGCAAGGCTTCGTCGAAGAGATGGCCCTTCAGGTTGTCGAAGAGGAAGTTCTGCGCGTCGGGGCTGGAGAGATCAAGCCCGTAGTGATTGATGATCATGCTCTGCTTCTTGAGCCATTCCTGCCAGCAAGGGTTGCAGATTTCCGCGCCGACGCGCTGCCCTAGTTCAGTCGGGAAGGGCGCGTAGCCGAGCGC
>JANMAD010000466.1:0-1911 GCA_031359515.1 Acidobacteriota bacterium
CATCTTGCCCGCATACGAGCCGATAGGCGAGTCCACTTGTTCGCGCACTTCGCGCTCATAGCGGACAGGATGCCCGCGCTTCCGGCGATACGCACGCGCGATCCCTATCAAGCTTGGCGGGGATGATGAAATGCAGGCGGCGACGTAAGTACGTCGCCGCCTGCGCTTATGTCCGGCCGGTGCGGGCAGTCGGGGTCAGTTCTTGTCAACTACTGCGTCGGCCTTGGTCGTGTTGACTGTGCTAGCGGGCGCGGCTTCCACGTTGACGACGTAGCGGAAGGAGCCGCCCTGTTGCACGCCGAGGACGAACTGCACGTTGACCGAAGCGTTCGGCGCGAGCGCGCCGCCCGGCAGCGCAATCGTGAGCGCCGAGTGCAAGCCGCCACCCAGCGCCGGCTGCTGCGGCAGTTCGACCGTCGTGCCTTTCACTAGCTCCTGCGTCCCGCCGCTCAAGGTCACCGTCACATCGGCCGAATCGAGCAGCCGCAGGTCAGCCTGCGCGCCGCCCGCGTTCGGCGAGTTCAAGGTCGTGATGTCCACGATGCGGAAGCGCAAGCCGGTCACCATCCGTCCGGTCTTGTTCGTGAACTTGCGCCGGATGGTCAGCGTGCCGAGCGGCTTGTTGACGCCTGTGTCGTTCGTGTCGCGCACGCGGTTCGGCGCGGCGGTCGAAGCCATCGTCTTATCCACGAGCGACGCCTTGATCGTCGCGTTACTTTGCACGGCGCTCGCGGCGTTCTCCGGACTGGGCGCACCGAGTATGGCCGGTGCGCCGCCGACTGTGCCCGTCACCGAGACGACGATAAAGTCTTGCGCGTTATCGCCTGTGTCTTGCGGCGTGCCGGACGCCAACTTGCGCGCGAAGCTGTACTGCTCGTCCGCGCCCGCAAATGTCGGCGCGGGTGACAAGCCTGCGCCTTCGCGGAAGAGGTTCGAGCCGTTGGCGTTGTTGAAGCCGACGGCATCAAGGCGGTTGGCCGCGTTGAAGTTCGTCGCGTTAGCCGTGCGGAAGAGCGTCAGCCCCCAGTTGTCCGCGAGGTCGTGCGCGTAGGTCGCATCGCCCGCCGTCGGCGCGAGCGAATAGCCGCCGTTCGCCGTCGCATTGGTCAACAGATAATGACTGTGCGCCGGAATGATCGTGCCGTTCGGGATCAGATAGACGTAGCCCATCGGCGCGCTGTCAACGATCTCGCCCACGAGCGCCCAGCCCGTCGAGCCGTCAACCGAGTTGACCGTCACGTCCGCGTTGCTATTGTTGTATAACTCGACGAACTCGTCCGCCGCGCCGTTAGGTCCGCGCAGACGGAACTCGCTAATGAGAATCTGCCCGAGCGCGCTCGACACAGCCGTGAAGTTCGCGGTCTGGTTCGTACTTACGTCATAAATGGTCTGGTACGTCGGGTCGAAGCCATAGCCTGCGAGCGCAGGGGTGACCGTGTAGAAGTATTGCCCCG
Organism: Acidobacteriota bacterium; assembly: GCA_031359515.1. Taxonomy (GTDB): domain Bacteria; phylum Acidobacteriota; class Blastocatellia; order Pyrinomonadales; family Pyrinomonadaceae; genus QHXQ01. The sequence continues at coordinate 1,455 of JANMAD010000466.1, forward strand.
ATGCGAGACCGGTGAACGAATAGTCGCCGTTCGCGTCCGTCGTGGTCGTGGCTGACTGATTACCGCTGAGCGTCATGACGACACCGGGCAGGCCCGCGCCGGTCGGCGCAGCCACGTGCCCCGTGATGGCGAAGAACGCATTGCGCACGAGGATGCCGATCTCGCTCGACGTGCCGGTCTGACCTTGATCGTCCACCGCCCGCGCCGACAGGTAGTAAGTGCCGACGGGCACGCTGTTCCAGTTGATGCTGTAGGGCGCGCTCGTAGCCGTGCCGATCAGCACCGGCGCGGTCGTGTCCGTCGCAGCGTAGAACTCGACGCGGTTGATTGTGCCGTCGCTGTCGAATGCGTCGGCGCTGACCGTGATGTTCGCGTTCGCGTCGAACACCTGATTGTAAGCGGGCGCGGTGACGCTCGCGTAGGGCGGCGCAGTCACGTTCGAGTAAGCGGAGTCGCC
>JANMAD010000471.1:0-3611 GCA_031359515.1 Acidobacteriota bacterium
GAGAAGCCGCGCCGCCCTTCATCACTTCAGTGTCACACGGGTTCAGTTCGACAGCGCTCAAACGGCCAACGCCACCGCTCCCCTTCAATCTGATAACGACGCCCGCGCCGCCACGAGCGCTGCGCTGACACGCGCAGGCGCAGTGCCGCCGGTCTGCGCTTTGGTGGCGAGTGTCTGCTCAAGCGCGAGCGCGTGGTAAACGTCTTGCTCAATGAGCGGCGAGAACTCGCGCAACTCTGCGAGCGCGAGGTCGTGCAACTCGACGCCGCGCGCGATGGCGTGCAGCACAACGCGCCCCGCCGTCTCGTGTGCGGCGCGGAAGGGCAGACCTTTGCGCGCGAGATAGTCGGCCAACTCGGTCGCGTTCATATAGCCGCGCGTGGCGGCGGCGCGCGTCACGTCGGCCCGCACGCGCACGTTGCGCAACACCGTCGTCGTTACGTCGAGCGCGGCACGCACTGTGTCGGCCGTGTCGAAGACCGCTTCTTTGTCCTCCTGCATGTCCTTGTTGTAAGCGAGCGGCAAGCCTTTCAACATGGTGAGCAGCGACATTGTGTGCCCGAAGACGCGCCCCGCTTTGCCGCGCACAAGTTCCAGCGCGTCCGGGTTCTTCTTCTGCGGCATCAGGCTTGAGCCGGTCGAGATGGCATCGCCCAATTCGATGAAGCCGAACTCGTGCGTCGCGTACATGATGATGTCCTCAGCGAGCCGGGAGAGATGCAGCATGATAAGGGAAGCGGCGGATGCGAACTCAACGCAGAAGTCGCGGTCGCTCACCGCATCGAGACTGTTGCGCGCCACTGCGTCGAAGCCCAACTCGCGCGCGACGCGCTCACGATCAATCGGATAACTCGTACCTGCCAATGCCGCCGCGCCGAGCGGCATGACGTTCACACGTCGGCGCGCATCGGCAAGCCGTTCGCGGTCGCGCGTCAACATCTCAAAATAGGCGAGACACCAATGCGCCCACAGCACGGGCTGCGCGCGTTGCAGATGGGTGTAGCCGGGCAGTACCGCGTCCGCGTGCGCGGCGGCGAGATCGAGCAACGCCGTCTGCGTTGCGCGCACACTCGCCGCGACAGCGTCGATCTCGTCGCGCAGCCAGAGGCGCAAGGCCGTCGCCACTTGATCGTTGCGGCTGCGCCCCGTGTGCAGCTTGCGCCCCGCATCGCCAATCTCCGCGACGAGCCGCGCTTCGATGAATGAATGCACGTCCTCAGCTTCAAGCGCGTCAAAGTAACCAGCGTCTTCGGCCGCGCGAGCGAGCAGCGTCTGCAAGCCGGCGGTGATCTGTTGCGCTTCTGCGGCGGTCAGCACGTTGGCAGCTTGTAGCCCTGCGGCGTGTCCGATGCTGGCGCGCACGTCAGCCGCGAACAGTCGGCGGTCGAAGCCGAACGAGCGGTTGAACGCCGCGAAGCCCGCATCGGTCGCGCCCACGAAGCGCCCGCCCCATAAGTTTTTCGTCTCGCTCAACTCATCTGCCTCCATTAATGCGCGCACATACTGCCCGCGCCGGTTGCTTCGCTGCAACATTTTTGCTATTTTATGCATCTATGCAGCACTTATGCAAATTTAGCTGCATAAGTATCGGCAATGGAAAAAGAGCGACGACAAAAGAAACTGTTGAGTCTGGTGCGTGCGCTGCCCGCCAGCACACAGGGCGAGTTGGTCGCACACTTGCAGCGCGCGGGCTTCGGGGCGACGCAGTCGAGCGTCTCGCGCGATCTGGAAGAGTTGGGCATCGTGAAGCAGCACGGGCGTTATGCCTTGCCGCGCCCGGCAAACGGGGCGGCGGCGCGCGGGCTGTTGAGTTTGAATGTGGCGGGCGACGTGCTGGTGGTGGCGCGGTGCGAGCCGGGGCTGGCGTCGGCGGTCGCGGTCGAACTTGATCGCGCGGCGTTGCCGGAGATCGTCGGCACGCTCGCGGGCGAGGACACGATCTTCATCGCGGTGGCGGAGCGCAAAGCGCAACGCACGGCGATCAGGAAAATCTGGGAACTGTTCGGCTAAGTCTAAGCAGACAAGTTGCAAGGAGGCGCGGTGACGGAGAAGCAGATCAAAAAGGTGGTGCTGGCGTATTCGGGCGGACTGGACACGTCCGTGATGTTGCATTGGTTGAAGGAGCGTTACGGTTGCGAGGTCGTCTGTTATTGTGCGGACGTAGGGCAGGGCGAAGAGTTGGCCGGTCTCGAAGAGAAGGCGCAGGCGACCGGCGCGTCGAAACTCTACGTCGAGGATTTGCGCGAGGAGTTCGTGCGCGAGTACGTGTGGCCGGCGGTGCAGGCGAACGCGGTTTATGAAGGCGTGTACTTGCTCGGCACAAGCTTGGCGCGGCCGGTGATCGCGGAGCGGCAGATCGAGATCGCGCGCAAGGAAGGCGCGGACGCGGTGGCGCATGGCGCGACGGGCAAGGGCAACGATCAGGTGCGTTTTGAGCTGACCTATTACGCGCTTGAGCCGGACATCAAGGTGATCGCGCCGTGGCGCGAATGGGAGTTCAAGGGGCGGAGCGATCTGTTGGCCTATTGCGAGCAGCACAACATTCCCGTGAAGGCGACGCATGCGAAACCTTATTCGACCGACCGCAATCTAATGCACGTCTCCTACGAAGGCGGCATCCTCGAAGACCCTTGGACAGAGCCGCCTGAGGATATTTTCCAGATGACGAAAGCGCCGGAAGCGGCGCGGGCTGAGGCTGAATACATCGTCGTCGGGTTTGAGCAGGGCATTCCGGTCAGACTTGATGGGGCAAAACTCGGCGCGGTCGAGTTGCTGACACAACTGAATGCGTTGGGCGGCGAGCATGGCGTGGGCCGCGTCGATCTGGTGGAGAACCGTTTCGTCGGTATGAAATCGCGCGGCGTGTACGAGACGCCGGGCGTGACGATCTTGCAGGCGGCGCATCGTGCGCTTGAATCGTTGACGCTCGACCGCGAAGTGCTGCGGCTGCGCGACGCCCTGAGTTTGAAGTTTGCGGAGAGCGTCTATTACGGTTTCTGGTTCGCGCCCGAAACGGAGTTGATGCGCCAGACGATTGCGGCGACGCAGGCGAACGTGACGGGCGAAGTGCGCTTAAAACTCTATCGGGGCAACGTCATCATCGCGGGTCGCCGTGCGCCGCGCTCGCTTTACAGCGAGCGGCTGGCGACGTTCGAGGCCGACACGGTTTACGACCAGCGCGACGCCGAAGGCTTCATCAAGTTGAACGCGTTGCGGCTGCGCTCACGCGCGCAACTTGATCGCCAAGCGTGAGCCGGGCGGCGGCAAACGTAGAGGCGGCTGGTTGCGAGGCCGGACGGAGAGCAAGGCGGATTTGAAATCTGAGATTTGAGATTTCAAATTTGAAATTTGAGAGCGGGTGTGAGTTTCGGTCAGGCGAGGGTGAATATGATGAACAGCGCGGGGAATAACATGAAATTGAACGGTGCGCCGCTCGCGGGCGCGACGATCAGGATTGTCGAGGCGGATAAGATCGGGTCGGCAACTGCGCCGCTCGCGTTGTCGCGCACGTTGGCGTTGGTCGGCACATCGGACAGTCCGCGTGCGGGCGACGTAGTGGTCGTGCGCGCGTTGACTGATAGTGCGACGTACAACCAACTTGAGTTGCCGAC
>JANMAD010000483.1:0-10236 GCA_031359515.1 Acidobacteriota bacterium
CCGCCCCCCGCATACAAAGTGTTCTCTTCAAACTCGACGCCGCGCGCTGCCGCGCCCACGGTTGTCAGCCGCGCCCGCAACGCCACGAGCTGCGCCTCCGTCACGCGATACTTCTTTTCGATCTCAGTTGCCATAAAGTAGAGGTCAGAGGTCAGAGGTCAGAGGTTAGTGAAAAGCAGTTTGTCTTAACTGCATACCGCCTACTTGTTATTCCTGCCGTATCCAGCGCAGCATTTCGGGGATGCTGGCGCGTTTGCCGTACATAAGCATGCCGATGCGATAGACGCGGGCCGTCACCCAGATGAGCAAGCCCACGGTGGCGAAGCCGATCAGGAGTGAGAGCGCGATCTGCCAGACGGGCGGCGGTTCCGCCACGATCCGGGCCATCATCGTGATCGGCGCGGAGAAAGGGATGAGCGAGACGAGCCGGGCAAATGAAGAGTTCGGACTGCGTATCACCGGCACGGCCAGCCAGAGGCTCGCCGCCAACATGAACACGACCGGCATCGAGAGTTGCCCGCCCTCCTGCGTGGTCGTTACCATTGCACCGAGCAGCAGATAAATCGTCGCGTAGAGGAAATAGCCCAGCACGAAGAACAGCACCGCATAGACGATGAGCGACGGCGCAACGTGCGGCAGATGCACATTACTCGCGGCTAACGCGCCCGCGCCGTAGAGCGTCACCAGCAGAAACGCGCCGGCCCAGATCAAGAACTGGGTCAACGCGACGAGCGACACGCCGAGTAGTTTGCCCATCATCAACGTGAACGTGTCTACAGACGAGAACAACATCTCCGTCAACCGCGTCGTCTTCTCTTCGACGACCGCGCCGAGAATCACCTGCCCATATAACAGCACGGTGACGTAGATGAAGAAGCCGATGCCGAACGCCAGCCCGAAGCTGCCGCCACCGTCCGTCGCCGCCGCGCCCGCCACGCCCGCTTTCCGCGTCGTCAGCTTAAGCTCGCGCGTCGAATCATGCACGAACTGTACGTTGATCCCACGGTCGATCAGACGTTGCTCGCTGACCGCTTCGTTCAGCCGATCTTTGAACTGCCGGACGGTGAACTCGTCGCCGAGATTGCGCGCATAGTATTCAGCCTTGCCTGTGACGAGGATGTCGCGCGGCAGAATGACGTAGGCTTCCAACTCTCTGCGGCTGACCCGCTCGTTCAACTCGCGCTGCACTTCATCGAGCGCGCGTCCGGCCGACGCGACTTGTTCCAGCGTGTAGCTGACTTCCGCTCTGCGCCCGCCTATCTGCGCCGCACGTGCGCCGGGACTGCGCTCTGCATTAACCGCAGGCGCGGGCGTTTGTTCGCTGTCGCCCGCCTCTTCCGTGTCGGGATTGCGCAGCAGTGCGGCCTGCACGCGCTCGTACATGCGCCCGGTCTCGTCCACGATGGCGATGCGCACGGGGCCGCCCGCGTTGATGTTGAAGATCAGCGCGGGCACGACCGTGAAGGCGAGCATTACCAGCGGCCCCAACACGGTCGCCAGAACGAAGAAGCGCGAGCGCACGCGCTGCACATACTCGCGCCGGATGATCGTCAGCAGTTTGCTCATCAGCTTCCGCTCACCTTTTCGATGAAGATGTCGTTGAGACTCGGCTCGATCTGCTCGAACTTCGAGATGCGCGCCCCCGCCCCCACCAGCCGACGTAATAACTCTTGCGCATCCGCGCCCTCGGCGAGCAGCACTTCGGTCTCGTCGCTGTGCTGCTTGATCTCCGCGACGAGGGCGGGGTCGTCAAGCACCGCGCCCGCGTCTTCAACGCGCAGCGCAACCGCGTTGCGGCCGTAACCGCGTTTGATTTCACGCAAGCTGCCGCCCAGCACCTTACGTGAGCGATTAATTAAACAGATATCTGCGCAAAGTTGTTCGGCTTGGGCCATTATATGTGTCGAGAGAATGATGGTCTTGCCCGCCGCCTGCAAATCAAGTACAGCCGCTTTCAACGTTTCGACGCTGACCGGATCAAGCCCGGAGAACGGCTCGTCGAGGATCAGGAGTTCGGGATCATGTAAGACGGCCGCGATGAACTGCACCTTCTGCTGCATGCCCTTCGATAGCTCGTCCGTCTTTTTCAACTTCCAATCCGAGAGTTTCATCCGCTCCAGCCAGCGATCTATCTCGCGCTCGGCGTCGCGCCCGCTCATGCCCTTCAATTCGCCGAAGAAGCGCAACTGTTCGTTGACCTTCATCTTGCGATACAGTCCGCGCTCTTCGGGTAGATAACCGATGCGGTCGCGCAGGGCCGGCGTCATCGGCTGCCCGAACAACTCGACGCGGCCGGTGTCCGGCGCAGTGATGCCGACGATCATGCGCAGCGTCGTAGTCTTGCCCGCGCCGTTCGGCCCGAGCAGACCGAAGATGCGCCCGCGCCGCGCCTGCAAGCTCAACCCGGCGACAGCCACGAACTCATCGAAACTCTTCGAGACGCTATCCAGCACCAGCGTCGCATCCGGCTGACTCAAATCCAACCTCCAGAATTCATAACTGCTTTGCGCCTTTGCGTGAGGCTACTCCTTCATGCGTAAGATTCTCACGCAAAGACGCAAAGCGAAGGGCGCGAAGTAAGATCATGACGTGCGCGCATTATACGGGCGCATCGTGTTGAAAGTTCTACTTCCCTTCACACCGATGACAGCGCGCGTGTTAAGATGCGCGTGTCTCCTCCGGTCGGTTTTGCAGGTAACACACATGACCGCTCCCGCTTTCCCCTACCGCGCGTGTCTCGTCGTCTCGCTTTGCCTGTGCGCGCTGGGCGCGTACGCGCAACAACCCTCGTCGGGCCAGCCCGCGCAACCCGATGAAGTCATTCGCGTCAGCGCCGAACTTGTCCAGACCGACGTGCTTGTTTTCGACAAGCAGGGACATTTCGTAGACAACCTCCGCCCCGAAGATTTCGACCTGCGTGTGGACGGACGTGCGCAGACCGTCTCTTTCTTCGAGCGTGTGCGCGCCGGCAGTTTCAATGAAGAGGCGCAACTTGCGGCGGCGCGGGGCGGGCGCGACCGCGCCAACACGGACAGCAACGCAGCCGTCCGCCCGCTCGACCGCGGCCGGGTCATCTTCTTCTTCTTAGACGATCTGCATCTCTCATCATCCAGCCTCATACGGACGCGCGAGTTGTTGCTGCGCTTTATAGATGAACAGTTGGGCCAAAATGATCAAGCGGCCTTCGTCACCACGAGCGGGCAGGTCGGTTTTCTGCAACAGTTGACTGATGAGAAAGAGGTACTGCGCGCCGCGCTCAACCGGCTGACCTATCGCGAGTTGACCACGCGCGATAATACCGCGCCGCCGATGAGCGCAGTAGATGCGCTGAGCATCGAGCGCAACGACTCAGGCGTCGTCGGCGCGTTCGTTGATGCGACCTTGCGCTACACCCCCACTGCCGGCGGAAGAGTCACACCGGCCGACCGGAGCATCGCCGAGAATCAGGTGCGTGGTCGCGCCAATCAACTCCTGCAACAGATCAACGCGATCAGCACGCGGACGCTGACCGGTCTCCAAAGTCTGTTACGCACCTCGGCGCAACTGCCCGGCCGCAAACTCGTCTACTTCGTCTCCGATGGTTTCGTGCTCGACTCCGGCCAAAGCGACACGCTCGACCGCATCCGCCGCGTAACGGACGCGGCGGTGCGCGCCGGCGTGGTTGTCTATACGCTCGACGCGCGTGGACTCTCGGCAGCAATAGCCGGCGTGACCGACGCCAGCAATGCCGGGCTGATTGATTCGAGCGGGCGTCTGCTCAGTGCCGGTAATGAAACGACGGCGAGGCAAGAGCCGCTGCGCGTGCTGGCGGGCGAGACCGGCGGGCGGGCGCTCTTGAACACCAACTCGCTGACGAACGCGCTCACGAAGGCACTGCAAGAGACTTCCGTCTATTATCTGCTGGCGTGGCAGCCCGAACACGCAGAGGCGCGAGGCGAACGTTTTCGCCGCATCGAGGTGAGCGTGCGGCAGCGGCCCGAGTTGACCGTGCTGGTGCAGCGCGGCTTCTTCACTACGCCGCCCGTTGATACGCCGCCGCGCAAACGCGACGAGGCCAAACGTGACGCCAAACATAACGAAGCGAACGGCAGTCCTGCCACGCCCATCGTCAAAATTCCCACGGCGGACGCGCCGCATCCCGCGCTCTTGGCCGCGCTCAAGTCGTTTGCGCCGCAGACCGCGTTGCCGACCGCGCTCACGCTTAACTATTTCAACACGCCGCAGTACGGCATGCTCTTGGCCAGTTCGCTACAGATCGCGGTGGACACGCCCGCGCCCGCGCAGAGCAAACACATAGACGTGGTCGGTGTTATCTACGACGAGCGCGGCACGGCCGCCGCATCCTTCGAGCGGCATATCACGGTCACACCCAAAACGCTGGAGAGCGCGCCGCCCACGCCTGCCTCTGCCCCTAATGCGCCGCAACACATCGTCGTCACACATCAGACGCGCATTGCGCCGGGCATCTATCAGGTAAGGATCGCGGCGCGTGAGGTTGAGAGCGGGCGCACGGGCAGCGCCACGCAATGGCTGCGCGTGCCTACGCTGGAAGGCGGCAAGCTTGCGCTGAGCAGCATCTTTCTCGGCGAGCGTCCGCGTGCCACAATCGCCGCCGAGCAGGGCGCACCGCCAGAGCAGACACAGGCGCTCGTCAACCCTGATCGTCGTTTCCTGCGCAACTCCGTCCTACGTTTCGTGCTGTACGTCTACAATCCCGCCCGCGCCGATCAAACGACCGCCCCCGATGTCGCACTGCAAATACAAATCTTCCGCGATGATCAGCCGGTTATCACCACGCCCCTGCGCCACGTAGCGACTGAAGGACTAACCGACTTCACCGCACTCCCTTACGCCGCCGAACTCGATCTGCAAAGCCTACCCACCGGTCGCTACATCCTCCAAGCCACCGCCATTGACCGCACCGCCAAAACCAGCACGAGCCAGCGCGTTAAATTTACGGTTGAATAATTTCCTGATGGAGCGTGAAGCGTTCGATCTATCTGGCGGTGACAAAAATCTACAGGGTTCGATTAAGTTGATAGCATGACCGCATAAGTTTCTACGTTGCTCAACTTGTCGTGCGCCTGCTCGAAGTGAAGTAATGCTTGAGTTGCACCACAACTACGAACAAGGGAAGGAAGATAGCCAATTCCAGCAGTAATGCCTTTAGTATTCCGACTGGCGGTAATCTGGATGGCAACTCAGAGAGTCCCACCAGACCTAGCCCGAATCTCTCCGCAGAAAATGGCCAGAAGAGTTCCACACCGCCGCCGGTTTTGGTCGTCATGTAATCCAATACGCCGTGTGACAGGAAAGCTAAACCAAAAGCTACCGCCGTTCTTATTTGTCGTCTCCCAAGAATGAGGAAGATTGCAAAGCCGACAACAAGCGCAAACATGAGTGAATGAGTGAACGCCCGATGCCAAGCCCTTGAGTGCAAGATAAAGACGAGAGAAAAATCTACATCAGGGCAATTGGCTAAGACGACTCCCACCAATAACGGAGCGTAATACTTGTTCGCTGGTTTTGGATGTAGCGCAACAATACTACTCGCCCCGACTAAGCTGTGTGCGATTGGTAAAGGCACGTTGTCTATGCTTCCAATGCAATCCGCCGCGCGGAAATGATCTGTGCGGCGGCGCGTAGTTCGTTAAGCGTGGCATTGTCGGGCGGGGCGGCGGTCTCGATGACGGCCATGGCTTCACCGCTGTGTTGCTAACGGTTGGCGCGAAGGGCTGCTAGATAGCCTTTGCAACTTAGATTATCGTGACTCATTCCAATTCAGGTGTGGCCCATCAAGCAACAGGGACACGTGATTAAGAATGTCCCGCCCGATCAATCCCCATTCTTGATTTATCAGTAGAAAGCGTCCTTTGAAAGCGCGCCGCAAAAAGATTAAATCCAACTGCACAACCCGCGCTATGCTGATCTGACCATCAAAGCTCATTAACTCATAACCCTCATTCGGGTCAACAGCAACATTGATTTGCGCTACGGATGTTTGCGGAAGCAAGGTAGCATCAGCGCCAGAATCGAGCAGCATTGGCACATCCGTAACGATAGCTCCCGTCTGCGGGTGACGAAGACTTACTCTCGCTAACGGTGCGGGCGGCGTGAAGAGGAGATGGTCATAATCCGGCATCGTGACTTTCCTCGGCGACTACCTTCTCGAAATCAGCTGCTTGTTCCGGATGTACTAACCGGGGGCTGCCGATGTACGCAGCTTTTGGCGCTTCGATGTCAGGCACAACGACATACACCTTTGCCCGCTCCGGCAAACGGACACTCACGGGCAGACGAATTTGACCATTCTCCACCACGCCTTCAATTGTAATAACACTCATCTACTCACCTCAATGCGCCCGCTCTTTAGCTGAAAGTAGCACAAGATTCTTTAGGGCGTCTAACAATAGATCGAACGATGGCACATAATATGGCCGGTTAAGGCTCATGGCGCGGCTAATTCAATTACGCTTCCAATGCGATGCGGCGCGCGGAGATGATCTGTTCGGCGGCGCGTAGTTCGTTGAGCGTGGCGTCGTCGGGCGGGGCGTCGGTTTCGATGACAGCCATGGCTTCGCCGCCGCGCTCGCGCCGGCCTAAGTGGAAGCGACTGACGTTGACGCCGTGCGCGCCGAGGATCGTGCCGACGCGACCGATGACGCCGGGTACGTCCACGTTGCGTGTGACGATCATGTGTCCGGCAGGAATGGCTTCGATGCGAAAGCCGTTGATGTCCGTTATGCGCCCCGCACGGCCCGCACCGAAGAGCGCGCCCGCGACCGTGTGCTCGTCGCCGATGGTCAGCACGCGCGTGCGGATTGCGGGCAGCGGTTCGTTCGCCGCGCCACTCAGATATGATGTCTTGACCGCGATGCCGCGCTCTTCTGCGATCAAAAAGGCGTTGACGACGTTGACGCGCGCACTCATGTTGCGCAGCAGACCGGCGAGGAAGGCGCGTGTGACCGGCGCGGCGTCCATGTCCGCGACCTCGCCCGCGAACTCGATGCGTACCTCGCGCACAGGCTCGTCAATCAACTGCGCCTGAAAGCGGCCCAAACGTTCGGCGAGCGCGAGATAAGGTTGCAAGATGTGCAACTCCTGCGCGCCGAGCGCAGGGGCGTTGACCGCGCCGCGCAACGCGCCCGTCAGAAAATAATCGCGCATCTGTTCGGCGACCGTCAGCGCGACGCCCTCCTGCGCCTCTTTCGTTGACGCGCCGAGATGCGGCGTCGTGATCACCTCGTCGAGTTGTAGCAGCGGATGATCGGCAGGGGGCGGCTCTTGCTCGAACACGTCGAGCGCTGCGCCCGCGATGCGCCCTTCTTTGAGCGCAGTGTAGAGCGCGCTCTCGTCCACGAGACCGCCCCGTGCGCAGTTGATGATGCGCGCGTTTGGCTTCATGCTGGCTAGCTCGCGTGCGCCGATGATGCCGCGCGTCTCCGCCGTCAGCGGCGTATGCACCGTCAGAAAATCCGCCCGCGCGCAGACCTCCGCAAGCGGCAGCAATTCCAATTCGTGCTCGCCCGCCTGCTCTGGCGCGATGAACGGATCGAAGGCAACGACCTTCATGCCGAACGCGAGCGCGCGATGTGCGACCACGCGCCCGATGCGCCCCAAGCCGACCACACCCAGAGTCTTCCCGCGCAGCTCGACGCCGACGAACGCTTTGCGCTCCCACTTGCCCGCGCGCAGCGAAGCATGCGCCTGCGGCACGCGCCGCGCTAGCGCAAGCAGGAGCGCCATCGTATGCTCAGCGGTCGTCAACGTGTTGCCGTCGGGCGCGTTCATCACGATGATGCCGCGCGCCGTGGCCGCCGCCACGTCTATGTTATCCACGCCGACGCCCGCGCGCCCGATGGCACGCAGCCGCCCGCCCGCGTCCATGAGCGGCGCGGTCACTTTTGTCTCGCTGCGCACGATGAGGCCATCGTATGCCGGCAGGATCGCGCTTAGCTCGTCGGCACTCAGCCGCGTGCGCTTCTCCACGTCGAAGCCCGCCTCACGCAACGGCGCAAACCCGTTCTCGCTGACATCGTCAGCCACTAAAATTTTTATCTTGTCCATTGGTGCGCGAATTATAGCCGTTTTTATTTCGAGGTGTCGCGTCAGCAAGGAGTGCTAAACTCTTGTCTGACTTGACAGTGGCTGCTCACTTGTAGCAGCCGTGCGCTTGTGCGGGAGACATTAACATAGTGATCACCACCGTCTGTTTGAACAGCAGCTCAAGGAAGTTCACGGCCAACTGCGCGGCGGCCGACATCAGCGAGTTGCGCGCGGAAGCACAAAACATTATCTGGGCCGACGTGAGCGACCCGACCAGTGCAGACTTTATCGAACTGGCCGAGGAGTTCGGCTTTCATCATCTCTCGATTGAAGATTGCCGCAGCGAGCATCAACGCCCCAAAGTCGAAGAATATACCGGCTACTACTTCATCGTGCTTTATGAGGCGCAACTGGCGGGGCCGAATGACCGTCTGGAACTGCGTGAACTGAACATCTTCCTCGGCAAAAACTATCTCGTCACCGTTCACAGCCGCCCGATTCGCGCGATTGACACGGCGACGCGGCTCTGGCACGAGTGGACGGATCGCGCGGAGCAAGGTTCTGGTCTGCTCGCTTATCTCCTGATCGATGCCATCGTTGACGATTATCTGCCGCTGCTCGACGTGATCAGCGAGCGCATGGATGAGCTGGAGGATTCAATCTTCGGCGAGTTTCGCGCGGAGGCCATCGAAGAGATTTTCAGCGTCAAGAAGAAACTGCTCTACCTGCGTCGTTCGATCACGCCGCTCCGCGATGTCTTCAACACGCTACTACGGCGCGAGCAGCCGATCTTCCCGCGCGAGACACACATCTACTTTCAAGACGTATTCGATCACCTCATCCGCGTCGCCGATACGATTGACACCCTGCGCGATATGCTTAGCTCGACGATGGACGCCTACCTCTCGGTCTCCGGCAATCGCATGAATCAAATCATGAAGCGGCTGACTTCGATCTCGACCATCCTGATGTCCGTCACTTTGATCGCCGGCATCTACGGCATGAACTTCGTTTTCATGCCCGAACTACACTGGCGCTACGGCTACGTTTACGCGCTACTCTCGATGGTCGCCGTCGGGCTGACGCTCTATATGTACTTGAAGAAGGTGAAATGGTTATGAAGACTAAGCCCACGCGCCTCACCTATCAACGCGGCAAGAAGAAAGGCGACACAGCCAAACTCGCCGCGCAGTTGGCCCCGCTCGAAGAACAGGACACGCGCGCCGCACGGAAGCAAGGCGGGCGCGGGCGCGACGCAAATAACGGCGCGAGTCAGGAGAATGGCGCGATCATCGTTGACCCGAACACTTTAAATCTGCCCAAAGGCATTAACGACGAACGGGCAGCGGACGGGCAAAAGTTCTTCGGTATCGAACCATTGGTGCTGTTCATTCTGGGCGGGATGCTGGTCTTCATCATCTTCATCGCATGGCAAATTTCCCGCATGCCAGCCGGATAAAAACCTGAGAGCAACTATGGCCACCATCTAGCGAGTTGCGCGTGGATGTGCCTACGCCGGACGCGGCCCTCTCAGTACACCGCCTGCGCGTCTGACTCGCGCTCTAAGCCTTACATCGGGCCGCCGGTGTCGCGCCCGTCGGAGTTGTCGCCGCGCGCCGGATCGGATGCGCCGTCGGGCGCAGTGACGGCGTTGGTGTCGTCTGAGTCGTTCGCCGCGCCCTCGCTGTTGGTGCTGACCTGTTCGGTCTGTTCAAGATCGGCGAGTGTGTCGCTGCTAGTGGCTTCCTCTTTGCGCGTGTCATCGGCCGCGGTCGTAAGTTGCGGGTCTTTGGTGTCCATTTTGCCCTCCATCAGAACAATAAAGATAGCGATGTTAACACCGACAGGACGACGGCGGCGTAGAAGCCCGCGAGCAGATCATCGGCCATGATGCCGAGACCTGACGGCAATGACTCCAGCCGGCGGATCGGGTAAGGCTTCCAGATGTCGAACGCGCGGAACGCGATGAAACCGACGACGAGCATCCACACGCCGCCGTAGGGAATGAACGCGTAGGTGAGCAGTTGCCCAACCACCTCGTCAATCACCACCGCGCCGGGGTCTTTGCGTGCCAGCAAGCTCTCCGTGCGCGTCCCTGCCCAGATGCCCGCGAGCGTCAGCCCCGTGAGCAATAGCAGGATGAGCGTTGGTTGTAGCACTGCGAGGGGCGGCACGAGCCAGCCGCGCTCG
>JANMAD010000525.1:0-3058 GCA_031359515.1 Acidobacteriota bacterium
GGCGGCGGGGGTTGATGAATCTGTCGTCGCGTGATTGCATTGCGTGTGTGATCGTAACAAACTGTCTGCGGCTTGAGCAAAGAGCGCAAGCGCGGCGATGCGCGCACGTTCATAAGACCTACCGCGCGCTGTTAAGAGCGCGGACGTTTTGGCGGTACTCTCTCACGCTCAGGACGCCGCTCGCGCGCTATGTCATTCAAGTGAAAAGGAGCAGAGAGAAGATGCGTAGAACTTTATTAACATGGGCGACAACGTGCGCCCTGTTGTTTGTCTGTGTCGCGCCGGCAAGCGCGGCGAATAACAGTGGCGAGCAGACAACGCAGACCGTAGAGGCGACGAGCGGGGCGGCGAGTCTGGCGCGCGTCGTCGTCTCGGGCGATGCGCTCGTGCAGGCGCAGCCGGACACGGCGGTCGTCAGCGTCGCGGTGACGACGCAGGGGCGCACAGCGCTCGAAGCGCAGACGGAGAACGCGCGCCAGAGCGATGCGGTTGTGCGCGCAGTCAAGAGTGCAGCCGGCGCGCAGGGCGAGGTGAAGACGAGTGGCTACAACTTGCAGCCGCAGTATGCCTACAAGGAAGGCCAGCCGCCGACGATTCGGGCCTACGAGGCGCGCAACAGTGTGACGGTGACCTTGAGTGATCTGACGAAGGTCGGCGCGGTGATTGACGCGGCGTCGAGCGCGGGCGCGACGAACGTGGACAGTCTCTCGTTCATCCTGCGCGATGACAAGGCTGCGCGCCAGCAGGCGCTGGCCGAAGCGACGCGCGAGGCGTTGAGTAAAGCGCAGACCATCGCGCAGACGCTTGGCGGGCGCGTCGTCCGCATCATCGAGGTGCAAGAGGTGAGCGAAGGTCGCCCCATGCCCCTCTATAAGACGGACGCGGTCGCCGCGCGCGGAATGATGGCGCAAGCGCCGCCCACGCCCGTCGAGGTCGGCGCGCTCGACATACGCGCGCAGGTGCAACTCGTCGCCGAGATCAGCACGGGCAAGTAAAGCAGTAACTGTCAGCGGCCTGACCGGCGCATGCCGGCCGCGGACACAGAGGCGCGCGAGCGGTGACGACCGACGCAGACCGCGCCGGGTTTATTTCTCGTTCCGCGTGCCGGCATGTTGGACGAAGGCGGCCACGTCGCGTTTGAGTTGCGCGAGCGAAGTTTTATCTATGTACATCATGTGGCCGGCTTCGTAATAGCGAAGCTGTATGTGGTCGCGCAAGGTGGGATCGAGCGCCATGTGATCGAGCGTGTACTGCGCGGCGAAGTAGGGCGTGGCCAGATCGTAATAGCCGCAGCCGACGAAAAGCTGCATGTATGGGTTCTTGGCAAAGGCGCTACTGAGTGCAACGCTCGTGTCCGCGTAAGCGTTGTCAGCGCCAAAGTCCCAGCGGCCGACGCCGCCGCCGAGTATGAAATATTCCAGATCGGATTTGAAATTCAACTCGCCGCGCACATAGTCGTTGAAGGTCGCGGTGTAAGGCGGCCGGATCGCGGCCATGCTCGGATCGAAGTCGGGGGTATTGGCGACGCCATCCGAGTCCAGCCCCTTGAAGCGGCTGTCGAGCCGGCCCACTGTGCGCCGCTCGCCGCGCAACAACTCTTTGTCGAACCGTTGAATCTCGATGCGCAGATCGCTCTGCTCAATGTAGTCCTTACTGAGGCCCGTGTAGCGCGCGAGTTTAGCGATCACGTCCTGTCGCTCGGCCGCCGTCAGCCGGTTGCCTTTGGCGAGCGCGGTCATGTAGTCGGTCGCGGCCCAGCGTTCAACCTCGTCGAGCGTGCGGCGCAGGTTCTGTTGCAGTTCGGGCGGAAGTTTTTTGTGATACCAAGCGGTGGCCGTGTAGGTCGGCAGGTAGAGGACGTAAGGCAAATCGTTGCCACGGGCGAAGAGCGCGGTCTGAAAGTTCATGATCGTGGAGATCAGGAGGATGCCGTTGAAGGCGATGCCGCGATCAATCAGATAACCGGAGAGACCGGAAGCGCGCGTCGTGCCGTAAGATTCGCCGACGAGAAAGAGCGGCGAAGTCCAACGCTCGTTCTTCGTCAGATATAGGCGGATGAATTCGCCAACCGATTGAATGTCGCCTTGCAGGCCGAAATAACGCTGCGCGAGTTCTGGTCGTGCGGCGCGGCTGTAGCCCGTGCCGACCGGGTCTATGAAGACGAGATCGGTTGTGTCGAGCCACGTCTGCTCGTTGTCCACGAGCCGGAAAGGCGGCGCGGGCATCGTGCCGTCCGGCAACATCTCGACGCGGCGCGGGCCCAGTGCGCCGAGATGCAACCAGACCGATGATGAACCGGGGCCGCCGTTGAACGAGAACATCAAGGGGCGCGTCTGTTTATTGCCCGTGCCGTCGGCCGTGTAGGCCATGTAGAAGATACGCGCTTCGGTGTCGCCGGTCGCGCTCTTGAGCGGCATCAGGCCGGTCGTGACGGTGTAGCGCAGCGTGCGCCCATTCACGTTGATCGTGTGATGCGTCACGACGGGCGGCGCATCTGAGAGCGCCGCATCTCGTTCGCCCGTTGTGGCGGGCGACGGTCTGCCCGCGCCTTGCATCGCTGTACTCGCATTGCCGGCGCGATAACTTGCGCGCACGAGGGCGAGCAACTCCGGCGGCGCGCCGGCTTCGGTCAACTCACGCTCGCTCTCCGGCGTCAACTCGAAATCAACCCCGCTCTCTCTGATCGCCTGCATGAGCAGTTGCGTGCCCTGACTTCTCTGTTCGGGCGCAAGCGTCCGCAACCGGCTGACGATCAACTCGCGCGTCACGCCCCCGCGCGCTTGCCCGCTCGCCGCAGGATTCATCGGCGGCTGTTGCGCACGCACGGCGACGAGACCGAGCAGGAGCGCGAATATGATCGCGCCGCATAGGTGCATGAACTCGAAATTAATCCGCGAGCCATTTGGCATTATCAAAGCCTCCTGCTTAATAGCAGTTTCAAGATACAGGCAACACGCAGCCGGGAGCGCGGGCATCCTGCCCGCTATGAGCGCGAAGAGCGCGAACAATTTAGCGCGAATAATTGACTCGCCTAAAGGCTCGTATGCGGGCAAGATGC
>JANMAD010000500.1:0-2696 GCA_031359515.1 Acidobacteriota bacterium
TCAAGCCCGCCGCGCACAGATACGCTTCCGGCGCGCAGGGGGCGGCAAGCCCGAATTCGTCCACACCATCAACGGTTCGGGTCTCGCCGTCGGGCGCACGTGGGTCGCCATCCTTGAGAACTATCAACAGGCGGACGGCTCGGTCGTCGTCCCCGAAGTGCTGCGGTCGTACATGGGCGGAATGGAGCGTATCGCGGCGGCCGGTTAGCCCCTACGGGGCAGAAACGCTAATTGCCAGCCAAGCTCAGAAGCTGTTTGAGAAGTCCCGTGAGGGACGAAATGTTTGTAGCTTTGAGCTTCTTTGTTCTCCACTAAGCTCCGTAGGAGCGACATGTCCACAGGTCGCTCCTACGGAGCTTAGTCAGGCTGGCGGGCTGGCGGTCTACAAACAACCTGCTCCTCTGGAGCGGAGACTGTGCAAACAGCTTCTCAGGGCATCCGCAGCTGCGTATCGCTTACCGTATGCTCTGTTTACTTTATTGACAGCCTATGCAAAGACATTGATAGGCACAGCAAAGAGATTGATCGGCTTGTCAAAGACATTGACAGGGCGATCAGTAACATTGATAGGCTCGTCAAAGACATTGACAGAGCGATCAATAGCATTGACAGACTCATCAAAGAGATTGATAGCCTGTGTAATATCATTGACAACCCGTGCAATGTCTTTGATGAGCCACGCAAAGACATTGACGAGCCGTGCGAAGACATTGATAGCCGGTGCAATGATGTTGCACCGGCTATCAATGTCTCTGATAGAGCCGACAATCGTGCGGGCTTACTTGATTTCGATGTCGAACGGCAGCATCGCCATGATCTCGCCGCGCTGCATGCGCTCTAGCATGGCGGCGTGGCGGACGATGCGGCGCACGTCGGCGGGGAGCGCGTCGAAGGCGGCGCGTTGTTGGGCGTTGGCGACACTGACGCTTGTGTCCGCTTCGTCGTTGTCGCTGAAGAACTGGCCGAGGAAGGTGTGCGGCGTGGGCAGCACGACGCGGCGCACGCTCTTGTCAGCCGAAATGCCCGCGAGTTCTTTGGCGACTTCGACGGCGCGATCCATGCCGCCGAATTCGTCAACGAGGCCGTTCTCTTTGCCCTGCGCGCCCGACCAGACGCGCCCCTGCGCGATGGAGTTGACGTACTCGGCGTCGCGTTTGCGCCCCGCCGCCACTTTCGGCACGAAGTCGTCCCAGTAGAAACGATTGAGCATCTCTTCAAACTTCTTGCGCTCGTCGTCGGTGAACTTCTCCGTCTCGCGGAACATGCCCGCGTGCTTGCCGCGCAGCACGTACTCGTTGTTGACGCCGAGCCAATCGTAGAGACCTTTCAGCACAGGCTTGCCGGCGAAGACGCCGATTGAGCCGGTCAGCGTCGAAGGCTCGGCGATGATGCGGTTCGCGCCGGTCGAGATGTAGTAGCCGCCCGAAGCGGCCAGATCGCTCATCGAGACGACGACCGGCTTCTTCGCTTTCGCCGCTTCGACCGCATGCCAGATCACGTCGGAGGCGTAGCTCGTGCCGCCGGGACTGTCCACGCGCAGGATGATCGCCTTGATGCTCTTGTCGTCGCGCGCATCGTTCAACGCTTTGACGACCGTGTCCGAGCCGACCATGCGCTCGCCAAACGTGCCGCCGTCGCTCGACTTGCCCGACCCAATCGCGCCTGACGCATAGATGACCGCGATGCGCTCGCCCTGATTCAAGCCCAGCGATTCGGGCGTGACGCGCCGGTACTCGTCTGCCTTGATCGTGCGCAGCTTATCGTCGGCCTTGTAACCGAGCCGCGTCTTCAATTCGTTCTCAACGTCGTCGCGATATTTCGCGTCGTCAATCAGTCCGAGTTTCTGTGCATCGGCCGCGCGGATCGGCGCGCTGTCGATCATCGCCTTCACTTCATCCACCGACTTGTGCCGCGCCGCCGCGATGCCGCCGACGTAACGCGCGAACGTATCGTCAAGCATCGCGTCCAGCACTTCCTTGTGCGCGGGCGTGATCTGCTTTTGCGTATATTGTTCCGGCGCGCTCTTGTACTTGCCGATCTGATAGAAATCAGGATACACGCCGAGCTTATCGAGCGAGCCGCGCAGAGACATCACGTCGGCCGCCAAGCCGACGATGAACAGATCGCCGATGGGCGCGACGTAAATCCGCTCGCACGCGGTCGCGATGTAGTATTCCTTATTCGTGCCGTACTCCATGTAGGCATAAACCGGCTTGCCCGACGTGCGGAAGTCCGCGATGGTGTCGCGTATCTCGTCAGCCTTAGCCCAGCCGGCCATCGTCAGGTCTATGTCGAGCAAGATCGCGCTGATGCGTTTGTCGGCCTTCGCTTTCTTGATCTGCGTGAGCAGACTGGCGAGCGAGCGGTCGTCGCGCCCGAAGAAGCGACTGGCGAACGGGTCTTCCGGCGCATAGTCCGGTAACGCGCCTTCGAGCTTCAACACCAGCACGCTGTTGCTCGCCACCTCCGGCTCGTTGTCGCGCAGCGACCAGAAGAGCAAGCCGACGACGAGACCGATCACTAGCACGCCCGCCAGCACGATGCCCGAAATAATGAGAAAGATTTTCCCGCCGCGTGTAATGGCCATAAAGAAAACTTCACCCTCTACTAATGAATTCGCCTCGCGCCGATAAAAACGACACGAGGCAGTATGTGTTTACGTGCTGCGAGGAGAAAAGTTTAGGAAGAGTAGGCAG
>JANMAD010000571.1:0-5340 GCA_031359515.1 Acidobacteriota bacterium
CGCGAACAGCGTATGCTCGATCTTGATCATTTCGAGCGTCGTGCGTATGTCGCGCGTGGTGTTTGAGACTCTGGTTGCCATCGGAATAATGTCAACGTCGCGCCTGCCCGGTTGTTGCTGCCGCATTGCGTTGAACTTACAACGATAATGCAAACGAGAGGCCGGCGCAAAACGGGCGAAAGACGCGGCCCGCGCGGGTCATTCGTTTGCAATTCGCCGGGCGCGGCGTGAACTTGTCGCACTCTGCCAAGCGAGGGCGAACTGAAAAGAATTCTCACGCAAAGGCGCAAAGCAGGCGCAAAATGTTGCACCGTCTTCTTCTTCGCGTCTTTCCCTTTGCGGCTTTGCGCCTTTGCGTGAGGCTAATCTTCTTCGACGGCAACAGGCTCGGACGCAGTTGTTTCGCCGCGCCATTGTGTGGCCCGTGAATGTGGGATTGCGAACTGATCGAGGATGCGGAAGACGAGATGATCAACCAGTTCGTTGATCGTCTGCGGGCGATGATAGAAACCGGGGCTGGCGGGTAGGATACGCGCGCCTGCGTGCGCGAGGCGCAGCATGTTCTCCAGATGGATCAGGTTGTAGGGCGTCTCGCGCGGCACGATGACGAGTTTGCGTCCTTCCTTCAAGGTCACGTCCGCCGCGCGATGGATCAGGTTCATAATTGCGCCCGACGCGATTGCGCCGAGCGTGCCCATCGAGCAGGGCACGATGATCATGCCGACCTGCGGGTGCGACCCCGAAGAGGGCTTCGCCGCCATGTTGTCGAGCCGGTGCAGGCGGATCAGTTTTGCGTCCGCCGGTAGCCCAGCCCATTCGTTAATGGCCGCTGGTTCACCATTACGCAGGTTCGCGCCCGACTCGACCTGCGCGACCAGCACGGCCGCCGCCGACATGATCAAGTTGACGCGCGCGACCACGCCGCTCGCCGCCAGATGCACGAGCGTGCGTTGCGCGTAGATTGAGCCGGATGCGCCGGTGATGCCGACCGTCAGTTCCATAATGAGCCGTTAGCTGTTAGCGATTAGCGATTAGCTTTTGTCCTTAATTGTCTGCTTGCGTTTGCCCGCTAAGAGTCTTGCTGCATCATACGGAGCGCGTGCAGCGCGTGCAAGCACCGTCTGTTTCGGGCGCGCTCGCGTTCAATGTTAGAATGCCCGCGCGGACGACACGCGAGGGTTTGTCGTCCACGCGAGCGACATGGATTTACAATCTATCGAACAACTTTTACGCGCGCACAAGAGCGGCGAGCTTGATACACCTGCGGCGGCGCGCGAGATCGGTGCGCTGCATTTCGAGGACATAGGGCACACGCGGGTGGATCATGCGCGGGCCGCACGGCAAGGGTTTCCCGAAGTCGTCTTCGGTGCAGGCAAGACGCGCACGCAGGTCGTGGAGATCGTCGAGCGTCTGACCGCGCGTGCGCCGAATGTGCTAGTGACGCGCACAGACGCCGCGACCTACGGCGAGGTGCGCAACGTCGTGACCGACGCTGAATGGCACGAGGCGGCGCGCATGATTCGCATCTGGCGTGAGCGCACGGCACGCGGCGTCGGCACAGTCGGCATCGTCACCGCTGGCACGAGCGACATCCCCGTCGCGGAAGAAGCGGCGTTGACGTGCGAGGCGATGGGCAACGCAGTCGAGCGCATCTGGGACGCGGGCGTCGCAGGGATTCATCGCATCTTGGCCGAGCGCGAGCGTTTGCGGCAGTACCGCGTCGTCGTCGTCGCGGCCGGGATGGAGGGCGCGCTGCCTTCGGTCGTCGGCGGTCTGGTGAGCGTGCCCGTCATCGCCGTGCCGACGAGCATCGGCTATGGCGCGTCATTCGGCGGCGTCGCCGCGCTCTTAGGCATGCTCAACTCGTGCGCCTCGAACGTCACGGTCGTCAACATAGACAACGGCTTCGGCGCGGGTTTCGTCGCCAGTCTGATCAATCGCAAGTGGGACGATAAAGAAACGATGAACGCGGAATGATGAATGATGAATAAAAGACGACAGCCGCTCATTTCTTTATTCATCATTCTGCTTTCGTTGCTCTGCGCTTTCCTTTCCGGTTGCGGCGCGCGGCGCACGCCCGATCTGGCGCGTATCTTCGCGGCGGCGCAGGCGCGCAAAGGCAAGCCGCCGGTCATCATCATTCCCGGCATCCTCGGCTCGCGGATGGTCAATCGCAAGACGGGCGAGGTGGTCTGGCCCTCGGCGTTTCGTTCTGACGTGGACGGGCTGGGGCTGCCGATCTCGCCCGACCTCGTGGCCAACCGCGACGACCTCGTCCCCGAACGTATCATCGAGACGGCGAAGCTGGCCAAGTTCGCGCCCGACGTTTACGTCTATTACGAACTGCTGAAGGCCTTACGCACCTACGGCGGTTATCGTGACGGCGACTGGGACAATCCCGGCCCCGAAGGCGATCACGACACGTTCTACGTCTTCGCTTACGACTCGCGGCGCGATAACGTCGAGTCGGCGCGCGAGCTTGTCCGGCGCATCGAGACGCTAAAAGCGAGACTCAAGCGGCCCGACCTGCGCTTCAACGTCGTCGCGCACTCGATGGGCGGTCTCGTCGCGCGTTACGCCGCCCGCTACGGCGACGCCGACCTGCCCGCCTCTGATGAAGTGCCGCAGGTGACGTGGGCCGGCGCACGCGACATCAATAAAATTTTCATGTTCGGCACGCCCAACGAAGGCTCGATGGACGCCTTCGCCACGCTGCTCGAAGGCTATTCGGTCAGCGAGGGCTTGCGCCCGCGCCTGCGCTTGTTCAAAAAATTCGCGCGCGAAGACATCGTCACCACGCCTGCGCTCTTTCAACTGCTGCCGCACGCGGGCACGGCCCGCTTCCTCGACGAAAACCTCGCGCCGCTTGAGGTCGATCTCTACGACCCGGCCGTGTGGCGGCGCTACAGTTGGTCGCCGCTCAACGAGCCGGACTATCGCGCACGTTTCAAGGCCGGGCTGTTGCGCGACGAGAATGTGCCGCGCCCCGCTGGTTTGCCCGACACGCTGGACGCTTATCTCGCCGCCGTGCTAGCGCGTGCGCGGCGTTTCCATCAGGCGCTCGACGTTGTGCCCGCGACTACGGGCGGCGTGCCGCTCTACGCCTTCGGCGGCGACTGCGAAGAGACGTTGGCCGCGCCCGTCATCATGCGCGCGAAGACCGGCAACTGGCTGACGCTGACAACGCCGCGCACGCTCGGCGGGCACACGCGCGCCGAAGTCCTGCGCGCGATGTACGAGCCGGGCGACGGGCGCGTCACGCGCGACTCGCTGCTCGGCACGCACCTGTCGGACGAACGCCGCAGCCCGCTCATCAGCACCCCGCTGCCGCTCGCCTACGCCGTCTTCATCTGTGACTTGCACAGCGATCTGCACAACAACAAGTCGCTGCAAGACAACGCGCTCACGTTATTGCTCAGCGAAGTGATGAATTAGCGCGGCCGGGTTGAAAATAATCCGACACCAAACTCGACCGCACACAGCTCCGGCTACGACATGGAAACACTCGTCCTCTGGTTATTCCTACTCTCCGTCGCGGCCGTCTACGCGCTGGCCGCGCTCGCCGTCTGCTGGATCATCCTGCGGCGTGCATGGCAGCTCGACGCGCCCGGCCTTTGGCGACGACGGCTGGAACGCACGGCCCTCGCGCTCGCCGGACTAGGACTGTTGTGCTTCGCTTACGGCTACTTCGTTGAGCCTTACTGGCCGGCGGTCACGCACATCCGCATCGAGAGCGCGAAGCTGCCGCAGGGCACGCGCCCGATCCGGCTCGTCCACATCTCCGATCTGCACAGCGATCCGAAGGTGCGGCTCGAAGCGCGTCTGCCTGAAATCATCGCGGCCGAACATCCTGATCTAATCGTCTTCACGGGCGACGCGATCAACTCGCCAGCCGGTCTGCCTGTCTTTAAACAATGTCTCACGCAACTCGCGCACATCGCGCCGACCTTCGCCGTACAAGGCAACTGGGATGCATGGAATTGGACTAACCTTGATCGCTTCGCGGGCACGGGCGCGCGTGAGTTGAAAAGTGAAGCTGTGAAGTTTGACGTGGCAGGCACGTCCATCTGGCTCGCGGGCATGCCTGTCAACGGCGACTGGATCAGCGGCGAGACGACGAGCGCGCGACGACAGTTCGACCACACGCTCGCAAGCATCCCGCCCGATGCCTTCTCCGTCTTTCTCTATCACTACCCGGATGAGATCGAAACGGTCGCCGCGCGGCATATTGATCTGTACTGCGCCGGGCACACGCACGGCGGGCAGGTTGCGCTGCCGCTCTATGGCGCGCTCATCACGCTCTCAAAGTTTGGTAAAAAGTATGAAGCGGGGTTGTATCACGTCAACCAAACGTGGCTCTACGTCAATCGCGGCATCGGCATGGAAGGCGGCGTTGCGCCGCGCGTCCGCTTCTGGGCGCGACCGGAAGTGACCGTGATCGAGATCGCGCCGCAAGCGTAAGCAACGTGGCGCAGTATGCCGCCCGTAAAAATAAAACGCGCCACGCTCGAACTTGAGCATGGCGCGTTTGGTATTGCGGCTCTCTCTGTTATCGGCCCGCGAGCGCGAGGTCCTGCACGCGGCGCACGACTTCATCGAGACCCACATCGGTCGTCTGTTTCGTCGCGCGCTCAAATAACTCGACTGCGCCGTCCGCGATCTTTTTGCCGACGGTGATGCGATAGGGAATGCCGACAAGGTCTGCATCTTTGAACTTCACGCCCGCGCGCTCGTCGCGGTCGTCGAGCAGCACGTCGAGACCGGCGCGCTGCAACTCGGTATAGAGTTTCTCGCCCGCGTCTTTCATCTCCGCTTGCTTCACGTTCGTGATCGTGACGACGACCTCGAAGGGCGCGATAGCATTCGGCCAGATGATGCCGTCCGCGTCGTGGTGCAACTCAATCGCCGCCGCCATGATGCGCTCGACGCCGATGCCGTAGCTGCCCATGATGATCGGCACTGACTTGCCGTTCTGATCCAGCACGTTTGCGCCCATCGAGACCGAATACTTCGTGCCCAACTTGAAGATGTGCCCGACTTCAAGCGCCTTGAAAACTGCCAGCGTGCCCGCTTCACAATTAGGACAACGCTCGCCCGACGCGACCGTGCGCAAATCGGCCCACCTATCAGGTTCGAAGTCGCGCTCTGCGTCCACGTTGCGCAAGTGATGATCGTCCTTGTTCGCGCCGGTGGTCATATTGCGGCGACCTTTGAGCGCGAGGTCAGCGATGATAGTGATTTCCGGGTACTTGCGGATTTTATCCTTAGTGCCATCGGTATGAACAATTTTGTTAGTTGCGCGATTGGCGACTTTCTCCCTTGCTCCGACTGGGCCGAGGC
>JANMAD010000574.1:0-10937 GCA_031359515.1 Acidobacteriota bacterium
TTCAGGGCGAGGACTGCGCGGGCCTCTTGCTCGAAGCGGCGCACACGCTCCGCATCGCTCGTGAAGTATGCGGGCAGCAACTTCAAGGCGACGCGGCGACCGTTGCGTGTGTCGGCGGCGAGATAAACTTCGCCAATACCGCCCGCACCGAGCGGCGCGCTGATCTCGTAGTGGCTAACGCGGCGACCCGGCATCGCGGCGGCCCGGCCCTCAGCGATCATGTGCGCGGCGACGTTTGCGGCCGGTATGGCGATAAAGTCACCGGCCTCGGCATCGGCGGCGAGCAGCGCCTCGACTTCCGCGCGCAACTCCTCGTCGCCAGCGCAACGCTCCGACAGGAAGCGGTCGCGCTCCGCCGGCGCACGCGCCAGCGTGTCCTGAAAGATGACGTCGATCTGCTGCCAGCGTTCCGGCTTCATAAGAACAGTGACAAGTGAAGAGTGACAAGTGACGAGCTAGGACAAGGCTTTTAGAAGCTGTGTGCTAAGTCTTAGCTCCGTAGGAGCGTGATGTTTGTAGCCCAATGGTACGTTATAACGACGAAGCTCCGTAGGAGCGACATGTCCACATTCCGCTCCGATGGAGCTTTAGTGGATAACAGAGCAGCCCATCGGCTACAAACATTTCGTCCCTCACGGGACTTGGCACACAACTGCTTAACATTAGTCACTTGGCACTCGGCACTGGTTTGTAGAGCCACGCGCGGGCGGTGCGCCAGTCGCGCTTGACGGTGTTGACTGAGATGCCGAGGGCTGTTGCCGTCTCTTCGATCTCCAGCCCGCCGAAGAAGCGCAATTCGACGACGCGCGCCTTGCGCGGATCGAGCCGGGCCAGATCAGTCAGCGCTTCATCGCGCGCGACCAACTCAGACGCCCGCTCCGCCGACATCTCCAACGCTTCATCAAGCGCGATATGGGTCGCGTTGCCGCCCCGCTTGGCGTAACCCTGCTTGCGCGCGTGATCGACGAGGCTGCGGCGCATCAACTGCGCGGCGATGGCGAAAAAGTGTGTGCGGTTCTGCCACTGCACACGTTGATCGACGAGGCGCAGATAGGCTTCGTCCACCAGCGCGGTGGGCTGCAAGGTGTGCCCGGCCCGCTCGTGGTTCATGTACTGGTGCGCGAAGGCGGTGCAACTCCGCATAGACGAGCGGCACGAGTCGTTCGTAAGCCGACTCATCGCCCGCACTCCAATCCATCAACAGCGCTGTGACTTCGTGCGCCATGTGCTTTGCACCCTTCAGTCCGCGCATCAGTTAGGTCGGGGTTTAAGCCGGGGCGGGAAAGATTTTAGCACCCTTTCCGGCCCGGCCCCGTGTCGTGGGTGAAAATTTTCGCGGCCCCGATGGCCCACCGTGCGCCGAGTTCCCGCGTTAATAAGTAGGAGCTTGATTCCCCCTGACCCCGAAATTATCACGTCCCGCGCCGCTTGCCGTGCCGCGCGCGGCGTATAACCGACCGGTACGGTCAAAGGAGTAGATCATGAAGATTCGATACAACAGCAAAAAGATCACCATCATGCTCGCGCTGGCGACGCTCGTCGCAACGGGCGCGATCTGGTCGGTGCGCCGCGTGCGCGCCTTCAACCCGCAGCCCGACCCGCCCGGTCGTTACGCGCTGATCGGCCTCGTGCGCGGACAGAGCATAAGGCTCAATGCGGCGAACATCACCCCGGCCGATCCCAACTCCCCGCCCGATCCATGCCGCGTGCGGCTGGCCTTCGTGGACACGGACGGTAATCCGCTGACCAACCCGCGCACCGGCGAACCCGTGCGCCGGACGGTCACACTGCAAAACGGCCAATCCGTCTTCCTGCACCTGAATGCCGATGAGTTTTTCATTGGCGACACGGTGGCGGGGCGTTTAGAACTGCGCGCGGTCTATCGCGCGGAGACGTTGAACGCGAACGGGCAATTGCCGCCCGATCCTTGCACGCCCGCGGTTGAAGTGATCGACAATGCCACGTCCAAGACCTCGTTCGTGTACGCGGGCACACCGTCGTTCACCGACCCGCCCGAACCCGACCGCCAGCAGTAGCCGGGCGCGACCATAGACTTCGCACGGGCGGCGACATAGTATGGCCGCCGCCCGTGGCGTCTGGCACGGGCGAGCAATTGTGAAGAGAGCAAGCAGCAACGGTCTCATCGGCATCTGCCTGATCTTATGTGCGCTGGCGCTCGGCGGCGCGGCCGCTCAGCCGCGGACAGGCGACCGTCTCTACCCCGTCGTCAAAGACGATAAGTGGGGCTTCATTGACGAGACGGGCCGCGTCCGCATCGCGCCGCAGTTCGACAGCGCAAACGGTTTCAGCGACGAACGCGCGCTCGTCAGTCTGCACGGCAAGGGCGAGTACATAGACACGCAGGGCCGACTCATGCCGCATCCGCCGTTCGACCTCGGCGGCAACTTCACGGAAGGTCTCGCGCCCATCAACGTCGGCCAACGGCGCATCCCGAACATCGGGTACATCTCCGATCCGGGTCGCTGGGGTTACGTAGAGCAAACGGGCCGGCTCGTCATCCCGATGAAGTTCCAACTGGCGGACGAGTTCCACGAAGGTCTCGCCGCCGCGCACCTCGGTAGCACGTCCGGCTTTATAGACCACACCGGCCGGTTCCGTATCAACGTGCCCTTCGACGTGTCCTGGGGTTTCAGCGAAGGCATCGTGCTCGTCAAATCGAACTTGAAGATGATCTATCTCGACCGCACAGGTCATCGCTTGCCCACGCCCCTGCTCGACGACAACTATTACGGCCATTCATTTCACGAAGGCTTGGCCGCCATCCAGATCAAAGACAAGTGGGGCTTCATGGACAAGACGGGCACACTCGTCATCCCGCCGCAGTTCATTGACGTGGGCGATTTCAGCGAGGGCTTGGCCGCGGTCGAATTGCCGATTGATCAGGACAAAGAAACGCCGTGCAAGATGGACGACACTTCGAGCTACACGGTCGCCAAAAAGTTTGGCTACATAAATCACACGGGCAAGCTCGTCATCCCGCCGCAGTGGGAGTATGCCAGCCCGTTCGTGGCCGGCTGGGCGAGCGTCTCCGCTTGTTACAAAGCCAGCTTCATAGATAAGACCGGGCGCGTGGCGCTCAAGACCGACTTCGACGGCGCAACGCCGTTTCGTGGCCCGCTCGCGCTCGTCTACGTCGGCGCGCTGCACGGTTACATAGACAAAACCGGCAAGGTCATCTGGCCGCCGTCGCGTTGAACGCGCTGCTGAGCAGGATGCTGACCCAAACTAGATCAGGCTCGCGCTCGACGTTGGCCCGCGCGCTGGCGCTCGCCTTTGTCGCCGCGCTGTTCGTTGGGTGCGACATTGCCCGCGAGGCATTCTATCAGTCCACCGGCCGCTCCGAGGGCACGCTCGTCGCCAACATTGGCATGCCGCTTGAAGAAGTGGCAAAACGCTCGACGCTCAAATTGGCGAATACGTTTCGTTATCCGGGCGGCGAAGTTTTGCAGTCGGGGCAAGCCGTCTTCGATCTCGAACTGGCCGGTACGGGGCTGCGGATCGAGCATTGTCGTTACTACTGGTTGATGACCCGCAAGGATGATTCGCGGCTGGACGAAATAATCATTTACGCCACGCCGTCGGACTTGCCTTGGCCGGCGGTAGTTGCGGTGCAAGAGAGCATACGCCAAAAGCTGCGTGCCGATAGTTGGCAAGCCGGTCGCTTCGTCTATCACACGCCGGAGGAACAGGCACTGCATGCGGGCGCGGGCGACGGCTACGGCAACTACTGGCTCAAGGATGACGTGCTGCTCATGCTCGACCCTAGACCGACCGAAACACAACCGGTCGGTTCAGACCCGCACGCGGGGCAGTTCACTCTGTACCTCAGAATCCATCCACTTCGTTGGGCCGACCATCCGCATTTAGAATTTCCCGGCCGCGAACCGCCGCCACCGCCGCCCGACCCTAAAGCGCAGAATTCGAAACCGGCCCGGCGCTAACGACACAACACGCACGCGCTCTCGACGGGCTAATACACGCAAGAAGCCCGCGAGCGGTTATGTTATACTGCTGCTCGCGGCAGTAATAATAATTTTGATTCCAGCGATGCGTGTTGTTCTTCGGCGCGCATCCGGGCGGGCAAAAGGAAGCGGCCCCGTCCAGACACAAATGGCACGCAGAAAGTTTCGCAGCACCCAGCGGCACGAGCCTGTCACCGAACGCTCGTTCCTCGAATACCTCTCCACGCCCGCGCTGCAAACTTCGCGCACCGAATTGCTGCGGCTCGTGCGCGGCGGCGAAGACACCTACCTTGAACTGAAGGTCAAGCTCTCTAATCCCGAAAAGATCGCGCAGGAGATAGTTGCGCTGGCGAACACGGCCGGCGGCGTCCTCGTCTTCGGCGTCAACGACAACTTGCGCATCGAGGGCTTGGACGACGCCGAAGCGGTGCGCGAAGAACTCGTGCATCTGTGCCGCGAGCAGATCGTGCCGCCGCTCGTGCCCTATATCGATCTGATCGCGTTCGACAACGGCCGCCGCGTCGTCGCGCTCGACATCGAAGGCAAGCGCCGGCCGTACCAGACGCGCGACGGGCGCTATTTCATCCGCGTCGGCGCGGAGAAACGCGAGGCTTCCCGCGAAGAGTTATCCGCGCTCATGGACGAAGTGCGGCCGCTGCGTTATGAGAACGTGACCGTCATGGGCGCGGGCGAAGCGGACATAGACGAAGCACACTTGTGGAGCTTCGTGCGCGAGTTCGCGGGCGATGCGTTTGATGAAGCGACGGCGGGCGGCTATCCGACCGGCGAAGTGTTGAAACGCGATCTGCTGCTCGCCGCCGGTAACATGGATGTATTCGTGCCGACCGTCGCGGGGTTATTACTCTTCGGGCGCAACGAGCGCGTCGCGCAACTGCTGCCGCGCGCGAACGTCACGGCCGTGCGCTACGCGGGCGACACGACGCAAGCGCCGGAGATCGAGCGCACGCAACTGACCGGCAATCTGCACACGCTCTACGAAGCAGCGCACAGATTCGTCCGCCGCTACTGCGATCTCTGGGACTCGCGCCCGCGTCGTCTGCCGGCCGATGATGTTGCTGACGGCGAAGCTGCGCCCGTCGCTGCCCGCGCCAACTATCAGCGCGCCGCGGTCGGCGAAGCGATTGCCAACGCACTCGTGCATCGCGATCTCGCGTTGCGCGATGTGCCGACGCGCTTGCACATCTTCGACCACACTATCGAGATCACGAACCCGCGCCGCACGCTCGGCTTCATGCCCGCCGCCGGGCGCGCGATCCGCTACGGCGTACATCAGCGCATCAATCCGCAACTGGCTGCACTCTTCGCCAGCCCCGCCTACGGTCTCGCGCTCGCGCCCGGCGGCTTGCCCATGCTCCTGCGCCAAGCGCGCCTCTTCGCCGGTCGCCGCGCGGACATCCACGCCATCAACGACGAATTTCGCGTGCGCCTCTACGGAATCTGAAAGACAGGGACGAGTGCCAAGTGGCGAGTGACGAGTAGGAGCGGGTCTTAACTCGTCACTTATCACTTGTCACCTGTCACTGCCTTGATATATCGTGCGCGCAATCTAACCTATGGGGGCCGCTGGCTGGTTCTGCTTCCGCGATCTGCTGTTGAGATCGTGCCACTGATTTGTCGTTAGGCCGACTGCCTAGCTACTTGAGGAGACATAACCGATGAAGATGAAAAGACTGTCGGTCGCCGCCGTCGGCGCGTGCCTTGCCGGCCTGCTGCTGTTCGCCTGCGCCGCGCCGCCTAGCACCAACACGCCGCCCGCGGCCAACACGAACGCCGTGACCGCAGAGAACGCGAACATGGCCCGCCCGGAGACTGCCACGGCCAAGAGCGCGGGCGTGGATTATGATGTGGTCGCGCAAAAGCTCGTGACGGAGAACGCGCGGATCAAAGAGGGCGATGTCGTGCTCGTCACCGGCGGCACGCGCGACGCCGAGTTGCTCGAAGACATCGCCGTGCAGGTGCGCAAAGCGGGCGCGCAGCCGTTGCTGTTGATGAACAGCGAGCAGATGGCCAAGCGCATGTGGACGGACGTGCCGGAGAAGTACGACGCGCAGGACCCGAAGCTCAACATGAAACTCGCCGAAATGGTGGACGCCGTCATTGGCGTTGATAGCAACGAGACCGAAGGGCTGCTCGCCGACGTGCCGCCCGCACGCTTCGCCGCACGGGCCAAAGCGGGCGCGCCGGTCGGCGAGGTCTATTTGAAGCGCAACGTCCGGCAGGTCAATCTCGGCAACGGACTATACCCGACCGGTTGGCTGGCCAAGCGGCACGCTCTGGCGCAGGCTGAGTTAGCTAAAGCGTTCTGGGCCGGCGTGAATGTGGACACGGCGCAGTTGCAGGCGCAGGGCGAAAAGGTGCGCAAGGCTTTGCAAGCAGGCAAGGAGGTGCATATCACCAATCCGAACGGCACGGACTTGCGCGTGCAGGTGGCCGCGCGCCCCGTCTTCTTCAGTGATGGCGTCATTAGTGAAGATGAAGCGAAGAAGGGCGGGCGCGACGTGCAGGTCTGGTTGCCGGCGGGCGATGTGTATCTCGCGCCCGTGCCCGGCACGGCCGAGGGCACGGTGGTTGTCGCGCAAGACTATTATCAGGGTAAGGAGATCAAGAATCTGAAACTCACGTTCAAAGGCGGCAAACTCGTCTCGATGACGGCCGACGCAGGAATTGAGCCGCTGAAGGCCGAGTACGACGCCGTGACCGCGCCGGGCAAAGACGAGTTCGGGGTGCTGGACTTTGGCGTCAACCCGGCCGTGCATCTACCGGCGGGCGATAAGATCGGCGCGTGGATGGCGGCCGGCAACATCACGGTCGGCATCGGCAACAACACGTGGGCCGGCGGCGCGAACAGCGTGCCCTACGGTTGGGAAGGATTCCTACCCGGCAGCACCGTGCAGATCGACGGCAAGGAAGTGATCGTGAACGGGGAGCTAAAGCTTTAGTTCAAAGTTCAAGGTTTAAAGTTCAAAGCTAAAATCCAATGGCCGGGGATCGAGCATCCGATCTCCGGCCATTGGACTTTCCACGTTCGGCTATAAACCTTGAACCTTGAACTATGATTTCGGCGCGTTGTAGAAGCGGCGGTGTTGGATGTCGTAGATGCCTTCGTCGAGCGTGCCGTCGCCGTCGGCGTCCACCTTGACGATGATCTTGTGCTGTTTGCCGTCGTGCTTGTCGCCGGGGTTGTAGCCGAGACTGTACTGGTTGCGCATCAGTGCGTTGATCGAACTGAGCGCCGTCGGCAACTCGCCCTCGAAGGTGACGGGGAAGAACGCGCCGCCGGTCTCTTTGGCGAAAGTGCCGAGCGTATTCTGCGCCTGCTGAAGCGTCAGCCGGCCGGGCGTGCCATTGAGCGAATCAGTCGCACCCAATTGCTCGCTGTATTTTTTGTAGAAGAGATTGCCCGTGCCGATGATATAGATCGGGATGCCGGCGTTCTGCGCGATCTTGCGCGCCTGATCGTAGTTGATCTTGCTGAAGGTATCTATGCCCGACGAGATCAGGAAGATGGCGCGGCGGCGACCTTCGACGCTGACGAGACCGGCATAATCCATCGTCGCTTGCTTCGCATCCTCCAGCACGACGGAGTCGGCGCGCCCGCCGACGAGCGTCAGTTTAAGCGCGTCGAACAGGTTGGCTTCGCTGAAGGCGGGCTGGTTGCGCGAGAGCAAGGTAATGACTTGATTGATGCGCGCCGGATCGTTCGTGAAATCCGTCAACGGCGTCGCGCGCATATCGTAAGCGACGACGGAGATGTAATCGCCGCGACTGACGGCGTCGCGCATGAAGAGTACGGCCGGTAGGATAACTTCGCGGCGGCCATCGTCGAAGCCGCCGCTGCCGTAGTAGCCGAACAGCGCGGAGAGTTTGCTGAACTCCATCACCACCGCGACGTTCATCTTGGCTTCGGGCGTGCCGAAGTTCGTAATGTCCTGCTTGATGCCGTCCTCGAAGATGGCGAAGTTCTCTTTCTTCAGTCCCGTCACCAACTGCTTCGTCTTCTTATTGACGACGGTCGTCTCGACGTTGACCAGATTGGAGACGACCTTCACCAACTCGCCTTCTTGCGGCTTATTGATGATGTCGGGCGGCAGTTGCTCCTGCTGCTCGTCCGGCTTGGTCTTATCATCGCCGGGACGTGGGTTCTTCTTTTGCGGCGTGGTCGGCGGTTGCCGGCGCGATTGCGCCCGGACGTGTGCGCGTTGCGGTGCGACAGCGAGCAGTAAGGCCCAGACGGCCGCGAGGACGAGGAGACGGCGGACAAACAAGCTTCGCATAAAACTTACAACCTCTTTTCGCCGCAAAGGCGGACGCTCTAAACCCTGATTGGATAATTCAATATACGGCGCGGGCTAAACGTGGTCAAGAATATGATGCGGCGGGCGGGAAATTAGATGGCAGGGGGAGAGTAGGCAGTAGGCGGTAGGCGGTAGGCAGTTAGAACAAAGAAAAGTTCGCCGGTTGAATGCCTTTACATTTCAACTAAAGGCATCCAACCGGCGATTTTCTAACTGCCTACTGCCTACTGCCTACTACTTCACCTGTTCCCCGCAATGGCTTCGGCTTCGACGGTCACATCGTAAGTGCCGGAGTTGTCGGCGAGGTTGCTTTCGTTGACGCCGAGGAAGAGGCGACCGTCGCGCGTGGCGACGAACTCGCGGTTCGCGCCGATGAAGATGAACTCGTCATTATCGTCGCCGATGACGGCGATGAGCGCGCCGGTCGGTTCGTTGCGCATCAGTTTGTCGTTGTCGGCCACGCGCGGCAAGCCGGTCGGTGTGGCGAAGACGCCGTTGCCCAATGAGACGCGCCCCGACGCCGTGATGCGCAAACGCTGGCCGCGCCGCACCATTAGCCCCGCATCGTTCCAACCGTTGTTCGTGCTGTCGGCCCGCACGCGCAGGCGGATGGGGAAGAAAGCGGGCGCGCCCGTGGAAGTTGGGGGCGTGGTTGTGCGGTCGGTGTTCTGTGCGGGCGGTTGCGAGATCGTCGGGGCGGGCCGATTGTCGTTCACCGGCGCGCTGTTGTCGCTCCGGTCGGTGTTCGAGTTATTGCCGCCGCCGACCACGTCGCCGATGCCGGCCGCGCCCGTCGTCGTGTTGCCGAGCGCGCTCTCGAACTCGATGGACTCCACGTCCTCCATGTAGAGCGTGATGCGACTGCGTCGCCCGCGCGTGCCCGCGCCGATCAGCACGGTGAACTGCTGATCCTTGAAGGCGATGATCTGGCCGCGTATGACCGTGCCGTCGCGCAGATGGATCGTGTCGGCGATGGCAGTGAGGCAGAGCGCGAGACCGAGCGCAACGGCCAATAAGGGTGTCGTGAATCTCTTGTGCAACATAAGTAGAACCCTCCCCGTGGGCAACTGTGGACGAATCGTACTAGCGGACGTTTACCAAACCGGCACGTCTTTGGCAAGCGGGAGAGTGTGCGTGCTGAGACGAATGATGTGATTCGCACGCACAGAGGTTGCCTTAAATCGCCGCCCACGAGCGACGACGGCAAACAATTTACCGTGCGCTGTAATGCAGACGCAGGCGTTGACCGCAGGGGGCAGCAACGAAATACGGTAGGCTGTCGGGCCTACCGTATCCGCGCGCGGGTCTCACTTGTTATCACGAGTTGCCTTCATAACCGACGCTGCTCGGAGCGCGGGCCGTGCCGGGCGACGCTAAGTCGCTAATGACACGAGCGCCGCTGCCGGTCGGCAGCGGTGGCGGGGCGATGCGCCGTGCTTATGGCGTGGCCGGCATCATGCCGGGCGGGACGAGCGGGCCGGCCATCACCCGGAAGATGATGCCGAGTATGATCAGCACTGTCCAGATAAGCATCAGGTTTCTGATGTTGAAGCGGCTTGCATTCATCCAGCCCCAGATGAAGGTGTAGAGACCGCAAATCAGCCCCAGAATACCTTTGAGCGCACCTTCGTTCTGGAACAACTTGATCAACACGATAATGAAGACGATCAGGCAGCCCAGATTCACTACAAACCCTAACAGGGAAAAAGCGTTCATCTTGTTTTAGCCTCCAGTTTAGGTTGAATGTCGAATAAGCGTAAGTCTATCCGCGCGCGAGGCGGAGCATTGCGTCAGGTGCGTAGAGCAAGCGTGCCAGCCAGTAAGCGACGAGACCGACGGCCAGCACGGCGGGCAGCCCGGTGCGGCGTTCGACGGCGGCAACAATGTTGACGAGCGCATGGTGCGGGCGCGCGGGCAGCAGACTCGCGCAGGCGAACAAGCACAAGGCGAGCAGTAGGACGGGCGCGTAGGCGTGCAGCGCGAGCGCGCTCTGCCAGTCGCCTTTGATGAGCGCGACGGTCGCGCGCGTCAGCCCGCAACCGGGGCAGGGCACGCCGAGCGTGTGCGCCACCGGGCAAGGCCAACCGGGCAACCCCGCCCACATCAGTCCCGCTTGCAGCAGGCCTGCGCCGGAGACGATGACGGCGACGCGGCGGCGGGCCAGCAGGCGCGCGAACGTGGGGGAGCATAGTGTGCGATCCGGCATCCGTGTGAACTGTTGCGTGCGTGGCGGCCCGCGCGAGGTCGCGGGCGCTAATGGTTATGTCCGGGCCAATGCGCGACGCACATTACTACAAGCCCGCGCGCGTGACAAGATATTTAATCGGCGGGCAAATATGCCCTGCGCCACACTCATCACGTACACAAAGCCGCTCGTCACATAGCGCCAACTATTCGTCGCCGCCACACGTCCTAAACAATGAGCAATTAGCTCGCTCCACATTTCATGACAGGCAAGACGCGCCCCCGCAAGCGGGGCTGAAAGGCATACAATATGAACAAGCATCTACTGCGCACCACCCTCGTTCTAGTCCTCTGCACACTGCTCGGCAGCGTCGCGTTGGCCGGCGGCAAAGGCAAGAGTAAGAACGTGACCATCGGCGATGACGTGACGGTCGGCGGCACGCTCGTCAAGAAG
>JANMAD010000532.1:0-9759 GCA_031359515.1 Acidobacteriota bacterium
GCGCGCGGCTAGTCTGCGTGCAAGCCAATCACAACCAGCCTCGAAGGCTCTCGATAAACAGCCGAGCAGATAGCGACATAGGGCGACGGCGAGGATGAACAGTATCAGCCCTCCCGCGCCGAACAGATAACCCTTCCCCAACTCGACACTCGACGAAGAAATGAGCGAACGTGCCAGTGCAATCACCAATCCATACTCCAAGAAAAAGTAGAGCGGCAAGACATCTAAATGCTTGCCGCTTTTGTTTTGGAGTCTGTGCTACAGAAGGGATTGGAGTGCAATGGCTGCGGCTCTAGCGGACTTCAGTTGAATGCCGTTTCAGTTCTGGCATCCAGCTTTTGAACCTCTTCGGTAGCCGCGACCGCTCTGACCTCAACCTTGCCCTTCCGCCTCTTCAAATTCGGTGAGATCGCGGATTACATCTTGGTAACGCGCACGGTCTTCTTCGAGCGTGTCGGCAAGTGAGAGCGGCGTGCCTAGCGCGTCCGCCGAAGATTCCTCTTCTTTGGCAAGATGATCGTCGGTGTCAGCAATTTGATTCATCGAGGTTTAATCCTTTCGCTAGAGTAAAAGTAAGAGCGTCAGGGCGTTATAGAGATACCGCGCCATGCACGACCTTCGCGCGATGAAGGTGCCCTTTTAGGCTGCTGCGCGTCACCCCCAGACGCTCTGCCGCGCCACGCATCGTGCCGCCTTCAGCGTGGCGCGTGGCCTCGATGCTGCAACGCTTGGCGCGCGCCGCCCACTCTTTGAAAGTCTCGTCGCGGCGCAGGAGACATATTTCCAGTGGTAGAATGATGTCACCCTCACCGGCCATTGACCGCAGCGCAGTTTGTAACGCAAGCACGTCACCCCAAAACGCCGGGCCCGCGTTAGCTTGTGCAATATCCGTAAGGTGCGCGGACGACAGGGCCGCATGATCTGCCGACATAATGGCTGGTGGCGCTGTCAGCAACGTGCGTGCGCGTATCTTGCCCAGCGCGTCAGCGGCCATCTCAACGGTGATCTGCTCGTCGTCGCTCACATAACTAATCAGCTCATACATCAGATTACGCAGCACGCGGATGTTACCCGGATAATCAAAGTCGCAGAGCAGTTCGACCGCCCCCTCCTCGATGCGGTACGGCGCGTTCTCATCTGAGTGGCCGGCGACGGCGCACGTCGCTTCGCGCAGGTAATAGTCAACGAGTGCGGGGATGTCTGCGCGCCGCTCGCGCAATGGGGCTACTTCAAACGTGAGCACGGCGAGGCGGCAATATAAGTCCTCGCGGAACTCTCCGCGGCGCATCATCTCCGGCAAGCGGCGCGAAGTGGCGGCGATGATCTGCACGTCGCACTGCACGTAAGAGTTAGTGCCGAGCCGCTTGATCTGCTTCTCCTCAATCGCCTTCAGGAGTTTGTTCTGCACCGCCACGGGCACGTCGCCGATCTCGTCGAGGAAGAGGATGCCGCCGTCCGCTGCTTCAAACAGTCCCTTGTGCTCGCGGTCGGCCCCCGTGAAAGCGCCCTTGCGGTAGCCGAACAACTCGGCCTCGACGAGTTGCTCCGGGAGGTTGGCGCAGTTGAGTTCCATGAACGGTTTACCTTTACGTGCAGACTTTTGGTGAATCTGCCGCGCCGCCAGCGTCTTGCCGGTTCCGGTCTCGCCCGTGATCAGGATGTTGAAGGGGAAACGGGCGACGCGCTTGATGTCGGCCTGCAACTGGCGCGCTCGCTCACTGGTCTGATGGCGAAAGGTAAGATCGTCGCCACCGTTCGTAGCACAAGGCGGCGCGGCTTGAAAATGCCACATGCGCCGCTCGGAATGGCCCTCGGTGAGCCGCCGGCAAGAAAATATCGCCTCGTCATTACAGGCGGTGACAGGGGATGCAAAGGTCATGGACACTACTCCGAAGCTAGCAGGAAGATTGAAGAGCACGCGCTCCTGCAATCAACCCTCATGCCAGCGGCGGCAAGACTGCTTCCGGCGGGCGTGAGGCGACACAATTCCCGCGCAAATCATGGAACACTCATCCGCGCGGATGTCACCGGAGTCACGCAGTAGTCATGCGATCAACTGTAACTTCGGATTTACACTGTAAAGGTCTCTTTACAGTTGGGGCTTACAACGACCTGAAAGCAGGTCATGCAAGTGCCCTACTCTCACTTCCATGTTTCCGCGCGTTTGGTTTAACCCCGACTAGAATCTGGTCAACACGTCAGTGGTGGTGAAGACTTGCGGCAAACGAAGCGTCGCATAAACGCCGGCTAGGGCAGTCACCATGTCTCTGAAGCGTTGTTCAAGCTCGGCGTAATTGTCGGCGTAACGCGCGGCGAGTCTGAGGTCCGCGGTCACAATCGCCTCAGCCCCTACTTGCGACCCGTCGGCGGATACGCCGAAGCTGCCGTAAGCGAGGACGACAGCGTCCTCCGGCGAAAAGCCGAAGTCGCGCAGGCGTCTGGCGAGAGCGGCGCAGGTAACGCCCCTGTTTGAACGTCCGGCAGTCAGACAGAATTGGCGCGGCGAAGGCGGGAGTGCGAAGACGTAGGATGTTTGTCGTCTGTTCTGTGATCCAGAGAAGGCTAGCGAAAGAGGCCGCCCGCGCGTAAGCGTTGGCAGCCCCGACTTGCAAAAGCGTCGGCGGTGTTCCCGCCGCCAGCCGCACGCGGTGCTCATACACCCGCCGGATGACGCCCTTGTCAAACAGGACACTACCTGACGGGGAGATCAACCTCGTCTCCTTCCGCCGTCTCTTCGATTGATTCCGCCCCCTCGCTCCAGATGCGGTCGCGTTCCGCTTCGCTCAAGCCCTGATAGCGGCGCGCTTCCGTCTGCGCCTGCCGGCGCTCGTCCTCACTCAAACTGTTCCACCAGCGGGCGGTCAGCGGGTCAACGCCGTGCTGGTAGACGAGTAGCCCCTCAGCCGCTTCGACGAGCGTCAACTCGTCGCCGGGGTGCAGGCCACGCTTCTCCAGGATGTGCGGCGGGATAGTGACCTTACCTTCGGCATCGACAACCAGCTTTTCCATTATTCAAGTTCTCCCCATCCGGCAATTCACCAAAGGCGGCGATCAGCCCCGGATGCCGACATTGTACAACGCTTCCCCGTGCGCCGGAATGTTGCCTTGGCGGAAATCGGTGTGTAAATTGTTGCTACAACTCAAGCGCGTCGAGGTGATTCGCCTGGTAAGCTTCGGTGGGCTGCTCTTTCCGCACTTCCCTTGGTTGGACAGGCTGCTCGTCCTTGTTTGCGCCAGAGGTTGGTTGGTTGAATGTCTCCCGCCCTGCAAGTCGGTAAGGCGTCTTGCGGTGGTTCAGCTTGGCCTGTTCGAGGTTATCGAAAATCCTGCGTGCCGTGGCGTAAGGTACGGGAACTTCGGTCTTCGGCTGCGGGACGAGTTGTGCGCCGCGCCGACCGTTGTAGCCAACCACATGAAAGCACCCATCGTCTTCCGCGATCAACTCTATTTCATAGATCTTGTCGCTGCGCCCCTCGCGGTAGAAAAGCCTGACCCTCTCGACCACTTCGCTCATGGCGTCACCAGTGAAGCGGGTTGGAAGATGATGCGTTGATTAGTCGAGCCGCGCCATTCCCCGGCACCGCGTGAAAGCTGCGCGACGAAGGGCCCATCAATCAGAATGTCAGTGAGCGCGAGCGCCTCATCGACCACGCTCTCTGCGCGCGCGCGCAACGCTTCCAGCGTGTAGCCGGTGTACAGAGTGACGTGCAGCCCGCGCTCTTTGAGCGCGCCGAGCAGTGCGGCCAAACCTTCGGGCTGGAGGAACGGCTCGCCGCCCAAGACCGTGATGCCGTCGCGCGGCGCGCCTTGCTCCTCAAGCAGCAGTTCAACGACCTCGCTAATCGCCAGCGCGACGCCGCCCCGCGGGTCGTGCGTCTCCGGCACGAAGCAAGCAGTTATCTACAGTGTGATGGAATGGGCAGGGTTTTCAGTATAGAATGATTTGACCTGTGCGACGAGTCTGACGCATATCGATTACTCTTTGATTGCCGCTGCCTGTCCATGCGCCGGCTCCATCAGCTAATGCTTCGACGTATGCCCCATCAATCAGCATGTCAATGTCGGCAAGGGCTTCACCGATTGCCGGTTGCTGTTTCGCTTTTTCCATCAGCGCCTCAAGTGTGTAACCGCTATAGCAGAGAATATGCTGACAGCCGCGACGACGAAGCTCTTTGACGAGTGCCAATAAGCCTTCAACTTGCGCGAACGGTTCACCACCGAGAATGCTGATGCCGTCGCGCGTGAAGCCAGGATCGAGCAACTTCTCCGCAAGCGTGCTGACCGCGATCAACTCTCCGCCATCAGAGCTATGCAGGTGCGGCACCCAACAACCTTTACACGCCAAAGGACAGAACTGGAAAAGCACCGAACTGCGTCTGCCCGGTCCTTCCATCAAAGAGTTGTGGTAGTAGCCAGCAACTCGCACGCAGACGCTTGCCGCTCCTTCTTCTGCGAGTTGCTCTGCCTTCGCTGCTACGGGCGGCGGGATAATCTCAAGCGGACGCGCGCAACCGCACTCACGTCCCTCTCCTGCCAGAGCCGTTATCTCAGCCAGTACTTCGGCGGAAAGCTGCGACCGTTCCAGTAGCATCGCCCCGCTCGTTTCATCTATCAGTAGCGTCAGTTCCGGCATCGCCTTCATCCTTCTCTCAGGCGGATTCTTTACCTCACACTTCATGCCCGCCGCTTCTCTTTTCGCTCAAGTGCGCGATGTTGCGCTCGATGCCGTCAAGCGCCGTCGTCAACTCGCGGTTGACTTCTTCCTTTCGCGCGCCGGGCAGCTTTTCACTCGTCAATCCGCGCAACTCGATCAAGTTCGCGCGTTGCCGTTTGAGCAACGGCAGACTCTCTTTATCTGGAATCAAGTTCGGACAGCTCTGACACGCGAGGCGCGTTTCGCACGGGTGATAAGCGGTCAGCCCGCACCAGCCTAAGCCGAGATCAACGAAGAGCGACTCGCGCCACTCGACTTGCGCCGCCATATGCGCTTCCGGCGAGAGCAGAACGCGCACTTGCGCCGTCGCGCGGTGCTCCTCATCTATTTGTGCGAACGCCGTCTCGAACTCCTGCCGCAGTACGGGCGGCATCACCGCCGCGTAGCGCATCGTCATCTTCAAGTCCTTGTGGCCGAGCATCCGGCTGATCGTCTCGATCCGCATCCCGCGTCGGCGCCACAACGTAGCCAGCGTGTGCCGGAACCAGTGGCTCGTATAGACCTTTCGTGTTCCGGCAAGCTGACAGAGCTTGTGGATCGCTTCATTGAGCATCGCGCGGCTGAACGAGTGACCGCGCCAAGTGAATAAAAAGTCCGACATCTTGTTCGTGCGTGTGTCCAAGAGCAGAGGCTGCGCGCCGCGCACTTTCATCCATGCATCTATCGCGGCGACCACCTCGCGCCGGACGGGAATCATCCGGTCGTTGTGTAACTTGCCGACCGGCACTCGCAGCCAGTGGGTCTGCGCTCCCGTCTCCGGGTCTACGGTCGCCAGCAGACAGCCCGTGTCGAGGCGGCAGAGTTCTCCGGCACGCAAGCCCGACTCGAACAACACCGCGAAGACGGCGCGTAAACGTTCGAACGGCATTAAGTGGTGCGCGGCGGCTTGTGCCGGTGTGAAGCTGTCGGCCGTCTCGTTGAGCTTGCGCCACTCGTCGTCGGGAATCGAGCGCGGCAGCCGTTCATCAGCGCGCCCGATATCGCCGCGCACCCACAACTTTCGACCGGGGCGCTCTGGGTACTCGAGCGCATCGATGTGCTCACAGAAGCGGCGCACACACGAGAGGGCGCGCACTTGATGATGGCGCGAGAGCGGCTCGCCCAAGTTGACGACGCGGAACTCGCAGCCGAAGTTCGTGTAATCGCCGCAACGCATCTCTTTAACCGCGCGCTTGTACGCTTCGATGTGCGAACGGCGGAGTTCCGCGACCGACTGCAACGCTGGGTCATACTCGCTGAGCCAGTCACCGAAGCGGCGCAGGCAGACGCGATATGTGCTGACCGTCCCCGCCTCGCGGATCGTCTTGAGGTCGGCGAGGAATCGCTCGAAAGTAACAACGACCGC
Source organism: Acidobacteriota bacterium (assembly GCA_031359515.1). GTDB lineage: Bacteria > Acidobacteriota > Blastocatellia > Pyrinomonadales > Pyrinomonadaceae > QHXQ01. The sequence continues at coordinate 6,060 of JANMAD010000532.1, forward strand.
TGGAGCGGTGCGCCCCCAGTAGGACTGCTCGCCCCATTGCAAGGCGGTCAGGCGCGGTGACTCACCCTGCAAGTAGCCCATCGCCGCCAGCACCTTCTGGATGCAGGTGACGCTTGCTCGGGCGACGCGCGTTGAGCGACGGGTCTGAGATTGCCAACCCTCCAAGTCGGCTTTGGTGATGTCGGCCAAGTTCGTCTTGCCGGCATACACAAGGACGGCGAGCAGCACGCCGCTCCCGTTCTTGTAAAGTGTGCGCTGATCTTTGTAGCCAATAGCCGTCGCCGTCTCCATGAAGCGGGCGCTGATCTCACGCGCCCGTTCTTTGCCGAGCCACTTCTCCGCCAGCATCCGATGGTAGGTCGAGTGAATGGCTTCGTTGTAGGGCAGCGCGCCGAGAAAGAAGAGCGTTGAAGTCGCCAGCGACCAGCGGTCTTCGAACACGTAACGCCAGACCTTCGTGCGTCCGGCTTCGCGCTTGAACGTCTCATCTTTCCATGCCAAGAGACGCTCCCAGTCGAATGCCCAGTAAGTGCAGTCGAGGTCGAGCATCATCTGCGCACAGGAGCGAAAGGCGCGATACAGATCGTTCATGTAATGGGTTCGCGGGCGACCCTGCGCGTTGTAGCGGTAGAACGCTTCGTTGAACGGTTGATGCAGTTCGGCAAGGGCCTGCCGGTCCGAGGCTTCATATCTGAACTTGGACAGGATGCGCCGCTCCTCATCCGTGAGCGTTAAGCGGCGGGCGGCAACTTGAGAGGCAGATGGAGTGGAAGGCGTATTCATGATGCCTCCTCTTCGGTGCTGCATGGCACCAATATCCTTATGCCGGCGCACGCCTCCATCGCTTGGTTGTACTCACGCTGTAATCTGCCGTCGCGCACTTCGTTATAGATGAGCGTCGTTTCGATATGACGATGGCCGAGTTGTCGCTGCAGGGCGTCCATCGGCATCCCGGCTTCGGCGAGGTTCGTCGCACAGGTGTGGCGAAAGGCGTGCGCGTGAACGCGCGGTGTTGCGGCTTTCTTGCGTGCCTGTTCGCAGACGTACACCCACGCGCGATAACGAAACGGCTGACCGAAACTGCGCCGCCCCAAACAGACGAAGACGTAATCATGAACAAGCCGTTGCGGACGTTCGAGACGAATGTAGTTGGAGAGCGCGGTTAAAGCGTCGGCGCTGAGCGGCACGACGCGCGACGTATGACTCTTGGCGGCGCGCACCGTCACGCGATGCCCCGCCCAATGAATATCGGGCATTCGTAAGTCGAGCGCTTCGCTGATCCGGACGGCTCCGTCCTTAAGCAACCAGACGATGGCGCGGTCACGATGAGTGGTCGCCGTCAGATGAGAGATGAAGCGGTCAATCTCTTCGGGCGTGAGCGTCTGCGGTTGGGTGCGGTCGTAGCGCAAGAGCGCCGGGTGACCGGAGACGATGCCGACCGTCGCGCGCAAAATGCTGCCGCCCGGCACAGGGTTACGGCGCACGCCGGTCAACTCCGGCTCCAACATCAAATACTCATACCACTGCCGGAGCGCGGACAGCCGCCGGACGAGCGTGCGCGCACTGACGGTTGAACCATCGGGCGTGACGCGCTCGCGTTCAGCGCGGACGAAGGCGATGATGTTGGCAGGACGCGCCGCTAGCGCGTTAACACTTACTGCTGCGCAGAAGGCGAGCCAGCGCGCCAGGTCTTGCCGGTAGGCGCGGACGGTGTTGAGCGGGCGAAGGACGGCCAGATCAGCCAGAAAACGATCAAGCCAGGACGAGGCGGCGGGAATCTGAGGGTGTTCGTAAGTTGTGTCTTTCATGGGCTGCATCATACTTCGCCCATTCCAGACTGTAGATAAAGCCGGGACAGCGCAACAAACACCCAGACAACTGCGCGACGCTGCGGCGTCCCGGCCCTTCGACGACCGAGTTGTGATAGACGCGATAGACGCGTAGCGTCGGCTCTAAGGGCTCGCTCTTAACTCCCGGGGCGTCGAGCGGCGGCACGCCGACAGGGCGCGCACAGTTGACCGGCTGGCTTCGGGCCAAGAGGTCTGCGGTTAAGGCAGTCGCCTCACTCGCGCTCAAGCCTTCGACCGTAAGCTCTCCGGTAGTTTGGTCAATGATCCAGGTGGCGTCTGCCATCGAGACTGAACCGCCCTCTCTTTAGGATTTGGCCTTACGGGCTATTCGCCGCCTAACTTTTATTCTGTTGTTGCACTCGGCGAGTCGTCTGCGGGCGGGCGTAATACTCTTTGGTGTTCTCTTCCCGCGCCGGCGAGCCGACGAGATCGGTGACGAGCTTGCTGATATCGGCGCAGGCAGGACCCTGCACGCCCTCGACCCGCAACTCCATCTCGCCCGTCTCTTCTTTAATCGTGAACTCAATTTCAGGCATGGTCTTCTCCTTATCATTCGTGAAGCCTTAGAACCGGACTCTGATTTTGACGACGCCGCCGCTCAACGTCCGTTGCATGGTGCCGCCCACACGCGCCGCGACCTGAGCGACGGCAAGTTCGTTGTAGACGGCCCGCAGGCGTGGCAGGAATCGGCCTTCGAGCGCGCGCGACTTGTCGAGATCATCCAACACGGGCGCTAAGCCGCCGCCTTCGAGGCGCGTAAAGCCGATGTCGCCGAAACTGTTGCCCACGGTGCCGCGCGGCACGATTACGTCGGCCCTCGTCTCGGCCTGCTCCGCCCAGTAGCGCCCCAGGGCCAGGTTCTCGCCCTGCCTGATCCCGGTGCAGCCGACCTGCTCGAGCGCGCTGACGAGCAGCGCGCGGTCTTTGAAGACCACTTCGGTGAAAGCCAGATACTTGCTCATGTCTCCTCGCCCTTTCTGTTTGTGGTAACGCGGCCTACGCGTGCGCGCTTACATCTCCAACGCGCGCTCGCCGCCCGTTACGTCTGTGATGGGCGTGACACGGTCGCCGCCCGCGTCAATCGCCATGTGGTCTTTGGCCCAGTTGCGTAAGGACTCCACCTGCTCGCGCTTCACCAAACTCGTGGGCTGGATCGCCCCCGCGCGCGAGACGATGTCTGCGGTCTCGACCTCCCGCTCGCCGTCCATGAATGCGCGGAGCAGCCCCGCCTTGACCGCCGCCTCGATCTCCGCGCCGGAGAACTCATTCGTCGCCCCGGCCAGCTCGTCCAGATCGAAGTCGCTGGGGTTGCGGTTGCGTTTGCGCAGGTGGACGGCGAAGATTTCGCGGCGGTCTTCTTCAGTCGGCAGGTCAACGAAGACGATGTGCGAGAAGCGCCCCTGTCTGGTCTGTTCCGCAGCCAGCCCGCGCACGTCGTTCGCCGTGCCGATGACGAACACGTCACTTTGCTCCTGCATCCAGTTCAGCAGGTACGCGATGGTGCGCGCGGTCTCGCCGCCGTCCGTGCGCGACGACGATTCGAGGCCGCCGACTGCCTTCTCGAATTCACTGATGCCGAGGATGCCTTTGAGCGTCGTGGCAATCGAGAGGGCGCGTTTGATGGTCATCGCCGACGAGCCGATGACGCCGCCGCCCTCGCCCATGACGCTGCCGAAGTCGAGGCCGAGGAGAGACTTACCGAGGACGGACGAGGCGATCTTCTTCGTGAGGTCCTTGCCGCAGCCCGGGAGTCCCACCATCAGCAGGCCCTTCATCGGCTCGACGCCGTACCCTCTGGCCGCCGGGGTGAAGGTTGCGGCGGCTTCCGTCAGGATGCGCCGCAGGTTGTG
>JANMAD010000596.1:0-7385 GCA_031359515.1 Acidobacteriota bacterium
GAGTCAGACCACAGCACGCGCGCCTCCGCCTGCCGCGCGGCCGGCGCGCTCGCGCCCGACCAGTAACGCTCGATGCGCACCGCCTGTGCCCGCTGCCACGCCGCATGATCAAACTCGTTCACGGCGAAATCAGCGCGCACATATCGCGCCTTGATTACTGCCCGCGCGTCCATTTTCTCTGCTGCATCAAGCGGATTGTTCACGTCGGACTTAAGCTCCGGTTCAATAATGCGCCGTACCGCGCCGGGCGCATGCAACTGCGCCGCACTCAACACAGACGCAGAGAGCAACGCGCAAGCGACGCAGATGAATGTCGTGCGCCGGCCGCGCGTGCGCCGCGCATGTGCTTTGTTTGCTCCATCCATCGCGCCTCTCTTTACTTAAAACATGGGCAGTGTGATCGTTATTGCCCTCCGGCCGTCACCACTGTTTGCGTCGGCTTATGCTTGTACTTCTCGAACCAGCCGCGCAGATAGAGTATCTGCGCGATGCGGTTCGAGGGGTGGCGGTTCGTCCAGTCGTGGTTGAAGCCGTGATACTCGTCGGGCAGGCGCACCATCAGCGTCGGCACGTGGAGCAGTTTGAGCGCGCGATAGAGTTGTTCGGTCTCTTCAATCGGCGTGCGCAGATCAAGCTCGCCGTCCATCAGCATGGTCGGTGTCTTGACGTTGCCGACGTAAGTGATCGGCGAGCGGCGCAGATGTTCTTCTGGGTCTTCCCACGGCAGCTTCTTGAAGTTGTAGTACCAAGACGAGCTATCGGTCGTGCCGACGAACGAGTACCAGTTGACGACCGGCTTCATCACCACCGCCGCCGCGAAGCGCATCGTGTGGCCGACGATCCAAGAGGTCAACACGCCGCCGCCAGATCCGCCCGTGACGAAGAGATTGTTCGTGTCTATGTAACCGCGTTTGATGACTTCGTCCACGCCATTCATCAGATCGGTGTAGTCTTCGCCGGGATAGTTGTTCTTGATCGCGTTGCCGAACTCCTGCCCGTAGCCGGTCGAGCCGCGCGGGTTGGTGTAAAGCACGACGTAGCCTTCGGCCGCGTGTTGCTGGAACTCGAAATCGAAGCCGATGCCGTACATCGTGTGCGGCCCGCCGTGAATGTAGAGCATGAGCGGGTATTTCTTCGCCGCGTCGAAATCGGGCGGCTTCACGAGCCAGCCTTGCACCTTCTTGCCGCCGACCGAGTCGTACCAAACCTCTTCGACCGCGCCGAGCTTGCGCCCTTCCAGCACATCGTCGTTGACGTTCGTCAGTTTGCTGATTGATGACGACTTGCCTTGGGTCGCGCGCCGGATCGCATCGAGCGAGCCGAGATTGCTGATCAGCACCACGTCGGCCGGCGCGGACGGAGTGGCGAGCGTGCCGGCCGCGAGGCCGTTGCGACTGAGCGGGCCGAGCGCGATCTGTTGCACGCCGGAGGTGGCCTGCACGGGTTGGCCGCCGCCGTCCACCGCCATGTAATAGACGTTGTTGCTGCCGCGATCTTCCGCCGTGAAGAGTATGCCCTTGCTGTCCGGTGTCCATTGCAGTTGTGACGGGGAGCGATCAAAGTTGCCGCTGAGCAAGCGCTTGTTCGTGCCGTCGGCGTTCATCAGGTAGAGCTTAGAGACGATGTAAGTGTCATCGGTTTGATCGAAGCCGGTGTAGGCGATCAACTTACCATCGGGCGAGACGGTCGAGTTCGAGTCAGGGCCTTTGCGATCCGTGAGCGCGCGAATCTGGCCGGTCTTGACGTTGAGCGTGTAGATGTCCGACTCGCGTTGCAGATACTCCGCGTCGGGTTGGCGCACGCCGTCGAAGACGATGGTCTCGGTGTCGAGCCATTCGGGGCCGCCATGATTGTAGTCGCCTTCGGTCAACTGGCGCGGCGTGCCGCCCGTGTCCGAGATGACGAAGATATGTGAATAACCGTCCATGCGAAAGCCCGAACCGTCGGCGCGATAGTTGAGCCGATCAATCACGCGCGGCGCATCGATCCACTTCGCGCCGGTCGGGCGCGCGGGCATGTTGACTTTGAACTCCTGCGTGGCGGGCATGAACATGGTGAAGGCGATGCGCTTACCGTCGGGCGACCATTCGATGTTGCCGGGGCCGCGCTCCACGTGCGTCAGTTGCGTCTCGCCGGGTTCGTCGAGCCATTTGACGAAAATCTGCCCGCCGGCCGGTTGACCGGGCGCGATGTAAGCGATGCGTTTACCGTCCGGGGCCCAACGCGCCTGCGCGCCTTTCGTCAGAAAGCGGTTGTGGCTGCCGTCGGCGTTCACCATCCACAATTCGTCCACGTAGGTGTCGTTCATCTTGTCCGTCCAACGGCGCGTGTAGATCACCTGCGTGCCGTCCGGCGAAATCTGCGGTGACTGGACGTACTCCCAATCGAGGAACGTATCAATCGTCAAACGGTCGCGCGCGGCCGCAAACGCAGGCGCGCATAATACGCAGGTCAGGAGCAAGAGGGACAAGGTTGTAGTCATACGACGCATGGGCATTCTCCGTGTTGGATCAGTTTTAGGCGTGGGACGCGACAGGCGTGTGGTTCGCGTTAGCGAATCGGTCTGCGCCGTCGGTCGAAGTTGACGGCGAGATGATAGTGGAATGCCGTGCGTTTGTTAAATCAGCAGTCTGTGCGGAGCCCCGTGCGGCGTTGCGCTCACTTACTTGGCTTTCACGTTCCGCCGTACCCAATCAATAAGCTGGAGTGCGCCGGCAACGGCTGCGACCACCAGCGCAGCTATCAACAGATCAAGCCCCTGTTGTTTATGCCACTCGGACGGAAGCCGCGCGCCTACTCTACAAGCCCGCGCGGAGAAGAGGAACAAGCCAGTCGCAACCAGCCAGAGGATTTTCGCGCTTAGTTGCAGCTTCGACTCTGTGTCCATAGCGCTGCCTCCTTTCGGCTAATCACCAGTCAGATGTATCTGCTTGGCGACCTCGTGGAGTTGCGCGGCCTCGCCGCTCATCTGTGTCGTTGTCTGCGCCGATTCGCGCTCGCGATCCCACCAACGCGCGGTCACGAACCACAGCAGACCGGGCAAGAGAAAGAGCGTGCCGATCAGCGCGGTGATGAGGCGCGCCGAGATACCGAAACGGTCGAGCAACTCGCCGGTCGCGTAGTTGGACGCGGCCATCGCGAGCGTCAGCAACGCCAACTCGGCGGCGAAGACGCGCCCGCGAAATTCGTCCTCGACCGACCACTGCAACAGCACCGTCGAGAAGACCCAGAGGATGCTGCCGCCCATGTGCGCGATGAGCAGCATCAGGAGCGCGAGCGCGAAATAGCGCGATAGCCCGAACGCGATGTAGAACACGCCGCCGAGCAGGAACGCGAAGCCGATGGCCGTGCGCATGCGCTGCCGCGATTCGCCCGCGAGCATACGCGCAAAGACGGGCCCGATGGCCGTGCCGATACCGCGCGCGGCATATAGCACGCCGACCCCCGCCGCGGCCGTACGCCCGACGGGGAAAATCTTTTCGCCGAAGACGGCGAGCAACGTCAGGATGCCGCCGCCCGCGCCCCACGCCGGTTTGACCAACAGCAGCGCCAGCACGCGTGGCCGGCCCCAGACGTAGCGCATGCCTGCGAGCGTGTCGGTGATGCCGAGCGCCTTGCCGATGGTCAGCTTCGTCTTGGCGCGTGCGGGGCGACGCGGCAGACGCACGCGGGCGATGAGCGCGGCCGAGGCGAGATAAGTCAGCGAGTCAATGATGAACGCGGCGTCCGTGCCGAACCAGTCGGTGATCGCGCCGCCGATGGCCGCGCCGAGCGTCAACATTACCGACCACGTGATCGAAGCGATTGAATTCGCGTTGACGAGATCGCGCTCCGCGACGATGGAGGGAATGGCGGCAGTCTTGGCCGGCTCGAAGAAGGTCGAGAAAGCGAGTTGCAGCACGGTCAGCGCATAGACGAGCCAGACTTGATCGGGCCGGCGCACGAACAAGAAACCGAGCACGACAATGGCGCGAGCCACGTCGGAACTGATCATGGTCGTGCGCCGGCTGAAGCGATCCGCCACGACGCCGGAGAGCGGCCCCAGCACGACGCTCGGCAGGAAGCGCGCCACCAGCACCAACCCGACCGCGCGCCCCGACCCCGTCAACTTCAAGACGAGCGTGAAGAGCGCGAGCGTGTCGAACCAGTCGCCGAGTTGACTGACGACTTGGCCGAGCCACAGCTGCCGGAAGTTGCGGTTGCCGCGCAGCAGCGCGACATAGCCGACGGACGTGCCCTGTATTTGCTCTTGCTCACTCATCTTCGCCTGCGCGCTTTCGCTTGCCTGTCCTCACGATTTCGCTGAGAGTGCCGCGCGCTACGTGGATTGTCAAACGCCCCGACCGCGCCGCAAGTCTTATCCTGACCGAAGCATCATTCTGACGCGTCACGTTGACTTTCGCGCGCCATTGCATGTGCTGTGTTGTTTGGTCTGCTAACGAAGATTCATGAACGTTTATGCGGGCCTGACATCAGCGCGGCCTTGCTGCTCAGTTGCGGCACGCGACTTGTTAAATGAATAGTGCGCGGCCATGAAGCGTTCAGTTGCTTCGCGGGCCCTCCGCACGGGGCCCGTCGGCCGCGCTAGTTTGACAACGCGCAGAGTGGCAACGGAAGGGTGGGTCGCTCTGTGCCGGCGGGATGTTTTCTCACCCCGGATCAGCGAGTGAGTGCCACGCGCTCGCTGCTTGCCCCCCTATCGTCGCCGGACGCGCTTGCCCGTTTGCTCCCGGTCTTGCGCTTCCGGCGACGAGCTTTTTAGTTCATGCTCGCACAGCAAAGTTGGGCCGAGACGCTGTTTGGTCATGCTGAGCCAGCGCAGACTGCGTCGTGGAGGCTAACGGGTTGAGAATGATCGACATGTCGGACTACAGTCGGGCCGCGCGTGCGTATTGGGGCACGACGATCTGCGCGGGCGTGGTCGTATGCGTGTGGGCCGCGTTCTGCTGTCTCGCGTTCACGGGGTTACAGGGCTTGCAGTTTCTCGCGCTCGCCAGCTTCGTCGTACTCACCTGCGCGCTCCCGTTGCGCCGCCCGCACAATCTTACCGGCAACGTGCTGAGCGCCGCCTTCATCTTTCTCGCGGCCATCGTGTTGGGTGTGCCCGCCGCGCTTTTGCTCGGCGCGCTCGACACCTGTCTGCGTTCTTTGCGCACGACGCGACGCGCGGCCAGTTGGCTCTCCGCGCCTGCTACCATGTCCCTCACCACCTTCTTAGCGGCGCAGACTTTCTACTTCACGCTCGCGGCTTACATGGGCGTCAAACTGCAACCCGTCGGCTTGGCCGGTTTGACGTTCGATCAGTTGCTCCTGCCGCTCGCCGTCATGGCGCTCATACAGTTCTGCGTCAACGGCTTGCTCGGCGCAACGCTGCACGCCTTGAAACGGCAATGCTCGCTCTGGCAAGGCTGGCGCGAGGGCCGCGTGTGGACGGCGTGGACGTTCTTTGCGGCGGCGGTGGTCACGCTGCTGCTCTATCAAGCGGTGCTGAGCTTCGGGTTGCTCTACGTGTTGTTGAGCGGCCCGGTCGTCGCCGCGACGCTCGCCGTTTATCGCATCTATTTCGAGCGCGTGAACGAACAGACACGCGAGTCGGCGGAGTTGGCGCGGTTGCATCTCGCGACGGTCGAGGCCCTAGCCACAGCGATTGATGCGAAAGATCAGACGACGCATTGCCACGTGCGGCGCGTGCAACTCTATGCCGCCGGGATGGGGCGCGCGTTGCGCATGGAAGATGTAGAGGTCGAGGCGCTCAAGGCCGGCGCGCTCTTGCACGACATCGGCAAACTGGCCGTGCCCGATCACATTTTGAACAAGCCGGGCAAATTAACGCCCGCCGAGTTCGACCGCATGAAGGTGCATACGGTGGTCGGCGCGCAGATTCTGGAGCGCATTGACTTCCCTTATCCGGTCGTGCCCACCGTGCGCCATCATCACGAACGCTGGGACGGTCTGGGCTATCCCGACAACCTGCGCGGCGCAGCGATCCCGCTCACGGCGCGCGTGCTGGCAGTTGTGGACTGTTACGACTCGCTGCGCGAGGAGCGCCCGTTCCGCGCCGGCAAGACCCGCGCCGCCGCGAGCGCGCTCTTGCAACGCGACGCCGGCACACGTTTCGATCCACAGGTCGTCGAACTATTCCTCAAGCACTTGCCGGAGTTTGAGGCGGAAGTCACGTTGCGTGGGCTGGATCAATATCTCGCGACTGAAGAGACGGATGTGCATACGTCGCTGGGCACAACGCTCGCGCGCAGCTTGCACGCCACCGACGATTGTGCGCCGCCTGCTTATCTCGATCAGATCAAGAACGCGCACCGCGAGGTCTATGCGCTCTACGAGATTGCGCGCACGTTCGGCTCGTCGCTCGCCATCGCCGACCGCGCGCAAGTGTTGGCGGACAAGGTCGGGCACGTCGTCCCTTACGACACGTGCGCCGTCTATCTGTTCGATGAGCTGAAGAACTACGCGCGCGTGGCGCACGTCGCGGGACGGCACACGGAACTCTTGCGCGAGCGCTGCGTCGCGCCGGGCGAAGGCGTGATCGGCTTCGTGCTGGCCAATCGGCGGCCCGTCAACGGCTTCGATCCGATGCTCGACTTCGCCGAGTTTGAGCTGGCGGCAGACGAACGCTACCGTTCGATGGTCGCGCTGCCGTTGATTAAAGAAGAGCGTCTGCTCGGCGTCATCGCCGTCTATTCGCTCGCGGCCGAGCCTTATACGGACGACCACGTGCGCCTGCTCGACATGGTCGCACGCTTAGCGGCCGATGCCTTCGCTAACTCGCTGACACATGCCGAGGCCGAATCGAACGCCTTGACCGATCCGCTCACAGGTTTGCCGAATGCACGCGCGTTGCACCTGCGCTTCAGTGAAGAAGAGTCACGCGCGCGGCGCACAGGGCAAGTCTTTCAGGTCCTCATGCTTGATCTCGACGAGTTCAAACAGGTCAACGACACGTTCGGGCATCAGACCGGCGATCAGATGCTGCGCGAAGTCGCGCGCGTGTTGCAGATGCAACTGCGCGAGTATGATTTTCTCGCGCGCTACGCGGGCGATGAGTTCGTCGCCATCGTGCAGGAGTTGACGGACGAACAGGTCACGGACTTGCGCGAGCGCATCGAAAAATCAATTCGCCGCCTCTCTTTGCGCGTCCCGCCCGATAAGCACGCGCGCGTGGGCATCAGCGCCGGCGCGGCCCGCTACGGCACAGACGGCGAGACGCTCAGCCAGTTGCTCATTGCCGCCGACCAAGCCATGTACTCCGTCAAGGCAGATCACAAACAGCATCGCCTGATCGGCATGAGCGCGCCCGCCGAACCACCCATGAGCGATCTCACTTCGGTCGCGATTAACTGAGAAAAGTAGGCAGTAGGCAGGAGGCGGTA
>JANMAD010000620.1:0-3504 GCA_031359515.1 Acidobacteriota bacterium
GCGTAAAGGGGCGGGCTTGGAGTATGATGCGCGGCGCAAGTCCCCCATCATGTTTCGAGGAGCAAAAGCACGCATGGCAGAGACGACGGACGGCCTGAACGCGGAGCGGCAGCGGTTGGAGGAAGACAAACAGCGGACGAACAATTGGAAGCGTTGGGGGCCGTACCTGTCGGAGCGGCAGTGGGGCACGGTGCGTGAGGATTATTCGGAGGGTGGGTCGTGCTGGGAATATTTCCCGCATGATCACGCGCGCAGCCGCGCCTACCGCTGGGGCGAGGACGGATTGCTCGGCATCACCGACCGCGAGTGCCGCTTGTGTTTCTCCGTTGCACTGTGGAATGGGCGCGATCCGATTTTGAAGGAGCGCCTCTATGGATTGACCAACGGGGAAGGCAACCACGGCGAGGACGTGAAGGAGTGCTACTTCTATCTCGACTCGACGCCGACCCACAGCTACTACAAGGCGCTCTACAAATACCCGCAGGCAGAGTTTCCCTACCAGCGGCTCCTTGAAGAGAACCGGCGGCGCGGCAAAGACGACTTAGAGTTCGAGTTGACCGACACCGGCGTCTTCGATGACAGCCGCTACTTCGACGTGTGCGCCGAGTACGCCAGCGCGACGCCGAACGACACGTTGATTCGCCTGACGGTGAGCAACCGCGGCAGCGAAGACGCGGAACTCCATCTGCTGCCGACGCTCTGGTTCCGCAACACGTGGGCGTGGGGGCGCACCGGCGAAGGCTACTGGGCAAAGCCGGAGATCAAAATGAGCGCCGATGGCGATGCGCTCGTCGCCGTGCATGAAGCACTCGGCACGTTCCACTTCTCCGCCGACGCGCCCGAAGTCGTTGGCGGTAAGAAAGTGAAAGGGAAGAAGGCCGCGCTCCCCAAAATTTTGTTCACAGAAAACGAGACGAACATTCAACGTCTCTACAACGCGCCGAACCCGCAGCCTTACGTCAAAGACGCCTTTCACGAGTACGTGATTCACGGGCGCGCAGAGGCGGTCAATCCGGCGCAAACGGGCACGAAGACGGCGGCATATTATCGCCTCAAGGTGCCGGCGGGCGCGTCCGTGACGGTGCGTCTGCGGCTGTCGCATGAGGGAGAAAAGCCGCGCGCCGCGTTCGGTGCGGAGTTCGACCAGACGTTCGCGGCGCGCGTGCGGGAGGCCGACGAGTTTTACTCGGCAATCATTCCCGACGCGCTCGAACCGCACATGAAACGCGTAATGCGGCAGGGTTATGCGGGGCTGCTATGGTCGAAGCAGTTTTACCACTACATCGTGAAGGACTGGCTGGAGGGCGACCCGTCGCAGCCACCGCCGCCCGCCGCCCGTCAGCACGGGCGCAACAGCGAGTGGGGCAATCTGTTCAACCGCGACATCGTGTCGATGCCGGACAAGTGGGAGTACCCGTGGTACGCCTCTTGGGACCTGGCGTTTCACATGATTCCGTTCGCGATCCTCGACCCGGAGTTCGCGAAAGAGCAACTCATCTTGTTCATGCGCGAATGGTACATGCATCCCAGCGGGCAACTGCCGGCCTACGAGTTCGCGTTCGCTGACGCCAACCCGCCCGTTCATGCGTGGGCGGTGTGGCGCGTTTACAAGATGGCGGTGGACATCAACGGCAAACGCGACCGCCTCTTTCTCGAACGCGCTTTTATGAAGCTGTTGATCAACTTCACATGGTGGGTCAACCGCAAGGACGTGGAGGGCAAAAATATTTTCGCGGGCGGCTTCCTCGGTCTCGACAACATCGGCGTCTTCGACCGCTCGCGCCCGCTGCCGAGCGGCGGTTCGCTCGAACAGGCCGACGGCACCGCCTGGATGGCCTTTTATTGTTCGACGATGCTTTCGATGGCGCTCGAACTCGCGGCGGAAGAGCCGGAATACGAAGACATCGCTTCCAAGTTTTTCGAACACTTCATCAGCATTGTGGACGCGATGAACGCGCTCGGCGACTCGGAGTCCGGTTTGTGGGATGAAGAAGACGGCTTTTACTACGACGAGATGAAACTGCACGGGCGCAACATCCCGATGCGTGTGCGCTCAATGGTCGGCCTCATCCCGTTGTTCGCGGTTGAGAACTTAGACGTGAATGTGATCGAACGGCTGCCCGGTTTCGCCAAGCGGATGCGCTGGTTCATTGATAACCGTAAAGACCTCGCGCGCCACATCTCGTACATGGAGAAACAGCACGACGACGGGCGGCAGGCGCACCGCCAGCGCCTGCTCGCAATCCCGTCGCGCGAACGCTTAGAGCGCGTGCTGCGCTACCTGCTGGACGAACGCGAATTTCTGTCGCCCTACGGCATCCGCTCGCTGTCGCGCGCGCACGGCGAGGTGCCTTACGTGATGCACCTCGACGGCACCAATTACGGCGTCGAATACGATCCGGGCGAATCTACGACCTCGCTCTTCGGCGGCAACTCGAACTGGCGCGGCCCCGTCTGGTTCCCCGTCAACTATTTGCTGATCGAATCACTCGAACGCTATTTCCACTTCTATGGGCCGGAGTTTCAAGTCGAGTGCCCAATCGGGTCGGGGCGGAGGTTGAACCTGATCGAAGTGTCGCAGGAGATCACGCGCCGCCTTTCATGTATCTTCACGCCGAACGGCGCAGGCGAATCGCCGTGGCAGGGCGCGGAGGCGCGCTTTTTCGCACACGATCCGCACTGGCGCGATCTCGTCTTGTTCCACGAATACTTTCACGGCGATACCGGGCGCGGCTGCGGCGCGAGCCATCAAACCGGCTGGACGGCGCTTATCACGCGCAGCCTTGACGACCTCGGACGCCGCGCGATCAAGACCCATTTGAAAATGGAGAAAGGCTGACGCGAAAGCCTCGCTCCACACTCACAACTCATTCTCATTCGGAGTTTTTCGTTGCTTTCACTGTTGTTGATCATTCTCAGCCTCGTCCTGATCGCAGGCGTGCTGTGGGAAGCCTTTGAGTCCATCGTGCTGCCGCGCCGCGTAACGCGCAGGGTGCGCTTGACGCGGCTTTTCTACGGCACGACGTGGCACCTCTGGCGGGGCTTGTTCGGGCGCGTCAAAAAACGTAAGTCGCGCGAGGCGTGGTTGAGCTACTTCGGGCCGCTGTCGCTCCTCACGCTGCTGACGATCTGGGCGGTGGTGCTGGTGTTCGGCTTCGCGTTATTGCAGTGGGCGGGCGGCGTGCGCTTGAGTGTTAACGGCGACGCTCATAGCTTCGGCACGTATTTGTACCTGAGCGGCGTCACGTTCTTTACGCTCGGCTTCGGCGACGTCACGCCCATCGGGTCGGCGGGACGTACCCTCGTGGTGCTTGAAGCGGGTGTCGGCTTCGGCTTTCTCGCGCTCGTCATCGGCTATCTGCCGGTCATTTATCAGGGCTTTTCGGCGCGCGAAGTTAATATCACCCTGCTCGACGCGCGCGCCGGCACGCCGCCCACCGCCGCCGAACTGCTACGCCGCCACGGGCGCAACGGCAACACGCAAGACCTCACCCAACTGCTGCG
>JANMAD010000635.1:0-8157 GCA_031359515.1 Acidobacteriota bacterium
CGAGCGAAGAGATTTTGAACTGCTGGTAGAGCGTCGCGGCGATGTTGATGCCGATGCCGCTCACGTCTAAAAGATCAAGCACCGTTTCGGGCGTCTCGGCGATCAGTTGCTCGTAGGCGGCGAACGTGCCGCGCGCGACGAGTTCCATGATCTTGCCGCTGATGGCTTTGCCGACGCCGGGTAACGCCTGCAAGCCTTTGATGCCTTCTTCGTGCGCGATCTCGGCGAGCGGCGTGGGCCACGTCTCGATCATCTCGGCGGCGTTGCGGTACGAGCGGATGCGGTAGCGATCCTCGCCGCGTATCTCCAATAGCAAGGCTAGTCGCTCGAAGCGGCGCGCGATCTCGTCGTTCGTCATAGGCCAAAACTCAAGTGCGTAGCAGAGGCATCCAGATGCGCGTTATGATACTCTAATCGAAGCGAACTCCCAGCAAATTTAACTTTTGAGGATGATGATGAAGAATAGAAAATTTATGTGCGCGCTGTTGGGCGTGCTGCTGACCCTTTCGTCGCTTGGCTCGGTGGTGCGGGCGGACGAGGGGATGTGGCCGTTCAATAACGTGCCGCGGGCGGAGATTAAAAAGCGTTACGGGTTCGACGTGACGGACGAGTGGCTGAAGCATCTGCAACTCGCGTCGGTGCGCTTCAACAACGGCGGCTCCGGCTCGTTCGTCTCGCCAGAGGGCCTTGTGCTGACGAACTATCACATTGTCGAAGATTTCGTCGGCGAACTGTCCACGGCGCAGAAGGACTACGCGAAAGATGGTTTCCTCGCACATACACGCGGCGAAGAGATGCAGGTGCCGAACCTTGAGTTGAACGTCCTGCAATCAATCGAGGACGTGACGACGCGGGTCAACGCCGAGGTCAAGCCCGACATGTCCGCGGCCGACGCGCTCGCCGCTCGCCGCACGGCGACCAGCGCCATCGAAGCCGAGTCAACGAAGGCGACAGGCTTGCGTAGCGATGTGGTCACGCTCTATAAGGGCGGGCAATACAATCTCTATCGCTATAAGAAGTACACCGACGTGCGGCTCGTGTTCGTGCCGGAATTTCAAGCGGCGTTCTTCGGTGGCGATCCCGACAACTTCAACTTCCCGCGCTTCAACATAGACATGTCGCTTGTGCGCGTTTACGAGAACGGGCAGGCCGTCCATCCGGAGCATTTCCTTAAGTGGTCAACGACGGGCACGAAAGAAGGCGACCTCGTCTTTGTCACCGGTCATCCCGGCACGACGCAACGCTTGAACACCGTCGCGAATCTCGAATACCTGCGCGACACGTCCATCCCGCTCGTCATGCGCATGCTTGAGCATCGCGAGGCCGTGCTGAAGGCTTACATGGCGCAAGGGCCGGAGCAGACGCGCCGCGCGCAGAATGAACTCAACAGCGTGCAGAACAGTCTCAAGGTCTATCGCGGGCAACTCGGCGGTTTGAAAGAACAGACGCTGCTCGCGCGCAAGACGAAAGAGGAAGCGGCGTTGCGCCAGTCCATCGCGGGCGACGCGCGCCGGCAAAAAGAATATGGCGGCTCGTTCGATGCCATCGCAACCGCGCGAAAGAATTTCGCCGCGCTTGAGCGCGACCGCCGCTTCCTCGATCTGGCCGCAGGCTTCAACACGCCGCTCTTCGCGTATGCACGCACGCTCGTGCGCTACGCGGCCGAGAGCGCGAAGCCGAACACGGAGCGGTTGCCGGAGTTCACTGACGCACGTTTGAACGCCATCGGCGCGGCGCTCGCCGCCGAGACGCCGCTCTATCTCGACTTCGAGAAGATGAAGCTCGCCGATTCGCTCACCTTCATGGTCGAGGCGTACGGCAAAGACGCTCCGCTCGTGCAGCAAGTGTTGAAGGGCAAGACGCCCGCGGAGCGTGCAGCCGAGTTGATTGACGGGACGAAGCTGAAAGACGCGGCCTTCCGCGCGCAACTCTTCAAGGGCGGCGCGGAAGCTATTGCGGCATCGGATGATCCGTTTATCGAATTGGCCCGCGCCATCGATCCGGAAGCACGCGCCGTGCGCAAGCGTTATGAGAACGAGTTGGTCGGCGTCGAGCGCAACGCTTACGGGCAGATCGCCCGTGCGCTCTTCGAGACTGAAGGCACGAAGCTTTATCCCGATGCCACGTTCACCTTGCGCCTCTCTTACGGCGCGGTCAAAGGCTACATGGAGAACGGCAAGCACATCGCGCCCTACACAACGCTCGGTGGTCTGTACGAGCGCGCGGCGCAATACAAGTCAGCGTTTCCCTATAACCTGCCGCCGCGTTGGACGGAGAAGAAAACCGCGCTCGACCTGAAGACGCCCTTCAATTTCGTCTCGACGAACGACATCACCGGTGGCAACAGCGGTTCGCCGACGGTGAACAAGAACGGGGAACTCGTCGGGCTGATCTTCGACGGCAACATACAGTCGCTCGTCGGCAGCTTCATCTACGACGAATCGGTCAATCGCGCCATCTCGGTGGACTCGCGCGGCATGCTCGAAATCATGCGCAAGGTCTTCGGCGCAACCGAACTGACCAACGAACTGACCGGGCAGGGCCAAGCGCAAACCGCAGGTCAGCAGCACTAAACTGCGCCGCGCAAATCCTTACACTAGAGACGGCTGAGGCATCGCTACCTCAGCCGTCTCTATGTCTATCGGCAACTCTGCTGGTGTATCGTGCGTGTGGCTTCGTGCCCGTCTTGCGCATACGCCGCGCGTTCAAAACGATTATCCCAATACGGATGCCCACCACGCAACCACGCCGCGCCGCTGGCCAACAGATAGAGCGGAATCATGAACGGGCCCCACTGTTCGTACTGCGCGACATGCACGCGCTCGTGCTGCCGACTGCGGACTAACCAAGCCTCATCTTGCCCCAGCACGACGTGCCCGAGCGTCATCGCCCCGGCACTGCCCAGCAAAAATCTGCCGCACTTCAGAAATTGCGCCACGAGACCGCCGGAAATCTCAAGCACACCATCAACCGCGCGCACGCTGCCGCCTGAAGCATACGCGAGCGGCACAAAGACAAGACCGAGCAGCGTCGCCGGCAACGCCCATAAATAAACAAGTAACCGCATGAGCGTGAGCATTGTTTCCGTAACCCCGCGCCACCATAGACGACCGATGGTGACGAGTGTCATGGGCTTTAGCGGTGCGCGGCGAGGCTGCGGGCGACGAGACCGATGCCGCCGGCGAGTAGGACGAGCATGACGATGGTGTTGAAGAGGCTGGTCTGTTGGAAATAGATTTGCAGGTTCGTGATGATGCCGATGAAGATGATGACGACACCGGCGAACGTCAGCAGCCAGCCGGCGATGGAACGACCGTTGAAGAAGAGCAGCCCGATGCCGATGATGAGCGGCAAGAGCGACAGCCCGAACGCGTTGTGCCCCCATACCGTCCACCAACTGCTTGTCACCGTGACGTTGCTCGTCAGCAGATACGCGCCGGCTATCGTCATGCCTAAGCCGAGCAGGAACTGACCGATGCCGCCCGGCGTCCCGCCTGCCCCGCGCACTGTTCTCGTCTCGTCATCTCGCTCCATCAACTCAGCCCTCGACGGCGCGTGGGCCGCGCCACAGTTTTAACCACGCGCATAGTCAGCGCGCCGGAGGTAATAACACGTCCGGCGCGGAATTGTAAGTCGCAGTCGCGCCCGTTTATAAATAACGCTCTTTGATGATGTTGAGATGGCGCAGTTCGTGCCCGGCGATGTGATAGGCGGCGGCGCGCACGCTCATCACCTTGCCGTCGGCCGTGCCCGTTCGCTTTAACGCGGTCTCATCCAGCCCATTGAACAGAGAGATGGTCGCTTGGCGCACACTGGCGAACTCGGCCAGCATAGCTTCGATGTCTCGCTCATTCGCGCCGGAGTATAGCGCATAGTCGTCTTGCTCGAAGCCGGGCAGCGCGGTCTGATCTCTGCGCGCAAACCGCAACGCGCGGTAAGCATAAATCCGCTCGTCATCAATCAGGTGCAGCAGTATCTCTTTGATCGTCCATTTGCCGGCGGCATAACGAAAGGTGAGTTTGTCTGCGGGCAGCGAGCGCAGGAAAGCCTGCGTGGCCAGCGCATTGGCCTGCAAGTGCTGTAAGACGCGGCCATCGTCGGGCAACAGGCCGATGTACATGATGGTGTACGGCGCGTATTCGGTCGCTTGGGGTTTCTCAATGCTTCTCATTGTGTTGGTTCGTAGGCAGCGACGTAAACGATAACCGGGCAGTTGGCGCGGCGTCTACATGATCAGCAAGATCGTCATGCGGACAATCAACCGGCGCGCCGGCAGGCAACTCGGCAGCAGCCCAAAATATGAGCCGCCGGACTAAGCGGCCCACGTATAGCCGCGTGCGATGTTGGCGCGCTTCTGTGCGAACCAGTTTGCTTGTTGCACGGACAAGCGCGTAAAGCTCCACTTGCGCGCGTAGACGAGAAACATGTAAATCAGCCGCCATTGGCAAAACATAGTTATCTCCGCCAACGTTATGTCCGCGCGCATATTTTCGGCATAGCCTTCGAGCAGCCACGCCCATAACTGCAAGCCCTCCTTGCGCCAGCCATGCGGGTAGATCGTGACGGCCAGATCGTAGGTGAACCAGTGATAGCAACAATCATCAAAATCGAAGACGTTGAGTTGGTTGTCTCGCCAGCGATAATTCGTCTCGCCGAAATCACCGTGGATCAGGCCATACGTCTGGCTTGCTTTGGGATAGGCACGCAGTCGTTCGCGCAGTTCATGATATGCCCGCCATACAACTTGCTCGGCAGCCGGCAGGATTGCTGCTGCCGCAAGCAATAGTTCGTCCTCGTCCCATGCGTATCGGCGCACACCGGCCGCAGGGATATATGCTTGCGCGAGCACGTGCATGCGCCCCAGCGTCCGGCCGCGCAGCCGGAAATGCTCTTTGCTGAGACCGGCGGAATCGTAGCTGAACTGTGCGCCCGCCGCTGCTTCAAACACACAAGCAAACAGCACGTCGTCAACCGTGGCCAGCTCGGCGATAAGTTGCCCGGCGGCAGAAGCGACGGGGCGCATCGCGTTGATGCCGCCCTGCTGTAGATGAGCGATGAAGTCCAGCTCGGCCGCAATGTGCGCCTTCGTTCTAGCACGACGCGAAGTTAAACGGAGGTAACGCTGTTGGCCGGCGGCGGTGAAGCTGTAGACCTGATTGGCGGAGTCGCTGACATGCCGGAGCGAACCGGCATCGCCCTGCCATAGCTGAACGGCCGTATTCGCTAAATCGGCTTGCATTACTTGTTAGCCCGCGCCGCGCGTTTAGAGTCCGGCTGCTCAAGGTCTGATGCGACTGACGTGAATGGCCGCCATGCGCCAACGGCCTTGCTGTTTTACCCAGACCACTGTGTTGCGATAGCGGTTAATGAAATCCTTCCCGTCCTTGTCTTGCCCATGCACCGTGAGCCGGTAATTCACCACCGCCGTCTGCCCGTAAGCGTGGGTCTTTACCTCATCGTAGCTGATCGTTTCGCTGCTAACAGACTCATCCGTCTTGATGTCTGCAAGCAGTTGTTGCTTATCCGTGATCGCGCCGGTCGGCGCGGTGAAGATAAAGTCGTCGCTCAATAGACGGTCGAGCGCGGCCACATCTTTCTTCGCCTCGGCATCATCCTCAGCCTGCTGCAAACGCATCAATTCTTGCGCAAGTTTATCGTTGCGGCTGGCTTTCGCCTGCCCATGCGCAACAAGACCGCCGCCAAGCAGCAACGCCATGCTAAGAATTATTCGCTGCATCATATAATGCTACGCGCCGCCGCTAATGGCGCGGGCCTGTGCGATAAGCCTGCGCAGGTTCGCTAGCGACTGGACACCGCTGAGGGCGACGCTGCGATTGGCGACAAAAGCCGGCACGCCGCTGACGCCCAATAACTCCGCCGCGCGCTCGTCCGCCACTACCGTACTCTCGTGCGCGCGTTCTGCCAGCGCTGTGCGCAGCGACTCGCCATCCAGTTGCAACTCATACGCGAGCCGCACCAGCACATCCACCGCGCCGATGTCCGCGCCGTGTTCAAACAAGGAGCGGAAGCAGGCCGCGTTGTAATCATTGAACCGCCCCCACGTGCGCGCCCAATGCGCTGCCTCATGCGCCCGGCGCGAGCGCGGCTGCACGGGCGGCAGTTTCATGGGCACGCCCAAGCGCTCCGCGAGCGGATAGACCGAGTCGCGCCAGACCCGTTGCAGATATTCGCCTGCGGGGTCAAGCGTCGGCACAGGCTCGGGCCGTAGCTCGAAGGCCCGCCAGATGATCTCTACGTCAGCCTCCGCCTGCCTGAGTTCATGCACGGCTGGCTCCGCCAACCAGCAGAACGGTCACACATAATCGGAAAATATTTCCAGCACCACCTGCGCCATGTTTTGCCTCCTTCACCGGCAGCCCACAGCATACACCTAGATCGCTGTTCAATTGAGCGCATAGCATACGATATTGAGATTTGCTCTCCATCCATGCAATTGAAAGTTACTCTAACGTCAGAGTTGACCGCGCGTAGCGATGATGAAGAACGTAGTAGCCAGAGAACAAGTTAAGGCGAGCGCACGCCGCGCTCCGGTCGAACGCGGTGTCGGGCGGCGGCCAGCGCAGCAGTCAAGTATTTGGCCAAGCGTCGAGCAATTACTGCTAGGTTTGGCGCTAATGCCGGTCAATGCTGGCAATAATGCTCGTGTGCCCATCCGCTGTGATCTTGCGGACACGCGGCAGCCATGCGCGCCGATCCTCTGGTGCCATCGAGGCCGCCGTTTGCAGGTACTCAAGCACGTAAATGTCACTCCCGAATAGGGCCACTGCCGTGGGCGTCCACGGGCTTTGCAGTTGTAGCAGCGTGGTAACCTGTCCTTGGGCGGTGACCTTGAGCACGCTGCCGCAACCACTCGCGGCGACGTAGATCGTGCCGTGAGTGTCGGCGGCGAGGCCGCGGAGAAACGGACGCCCAGTGCCGGGAATCGAGCCGCAAGTGGGCAGGGTGAGATTGGCGATGACCGTGGAAACTTGCCCCCGCGCGCTGACCCGGCGGAGCGCGTTGTCTTCGCTGTAGTAGAGCGAGCCCTCAGGGCCGGCTGTGAGTCCGTTCAGGTGGTTGAGCGCTCCACCTCCCGTTGCGGCCACCAGATTCGTCAGCACTGTCGTCCGCCCCGCAGGCGTCAATTCCACCAACTGCAAACCCGCACCGGCGGCAGATGCGGGGTAATACAGATTGCCGTTAGAGCCGAGCGCGAGCGGAAAGTCGCTCGCGACGAGCAGCGTCGGCGTTGCGCCTACCCGCGTGATGTCGCCGCGTGCGCCCGCTGGCAGCCGCACAGCGCGGAAGCGGTCGTCAGCGTCAATGGTCAGCCAGTGGAACATGGGCCCCGGCAGGTGGGTCAGCTTGCCGTGCAAGTCGATCTTCCACACCCCTGAGCCGGTGTCGAGGAAATAGACTACGCCTTGCCTATCAACCACGATGCCCGAGCCGGGATGGGCCATGAGCGCGGTGGGGAAGAGAACGACCGCCATCAGGACGAGAGCAGTCAATCGGGTTACCATGCCGCCCTTCAGTGCTTTAGTCATTTTAATTAGACCTCTTGCAAAAGTCACCTTGACCGATAGCAAAAGCCAATGATTTAGCGGTTAACATCTTCAGCGAATCCGACTTTTGCAAGAGGTATATTCTAGCAAGTCCCACATATTTCCATACAAATCTTCAAAAACAGCGACCATACCGAATATCTCTTTCTTAGGCTCTCTCACAAATTTTATGCCCTGAGAGACCATCTCGCTATAGTCCCTCCAAAAGTCATCCGTGTTGAGAAATAGAAAAACTCTTCCGCCAGATTGATTACCTATGAAAACTTCCTGTTCGGGCTTAGAAGCTCTGGCTAGCAACAATGTAGTGCCAATCGATCCCGGAGGAGAAACCACTACCCAACGCTTATCTTGCTCCGGCTGATATGTGTCTTCAACTAAGGTGAAATGCAGCTTCTTCGTATAAAACTCTATCGCTTCATCGTAATCTCTGATGACCAGCGCAACATGTACGATTGATTGTTTCATCTCAGCACTTCTTCGCTACAAAAGTTTGCCGTATAACGCTCCGATTCAGCCGCCACCCGCGAGCAGCATTCTACCTGACCGCGAGGAAGCTTGATGAGAACAATGCTATCGGACGGTCGGCTGCAAG